>JANOWX010001008.1:0-3428 GCA_031418175.1 Acidobacteriota bacterium
CAGGCCGTTCGAGCAGATAGACCACATCGGGCGCAGTGGCCGTCGAGGGCATCGTGATGTTTGTCAGCACCGGGGCATTCAACAGGAAAGGCGCGCTGGCGGGCAGCAGGAATTGCGTGTCGCGCACTTCATCAAAACGCAGCCGCGTGCGTCCATACGAAAGCCGCACTTGATTGAACATCTGCGTCGCACTGTTGGGCCCGCTGACCTGGCTGTTAAAGAAGAAGGAAAAATTCTGCGCCCGCACACTCGGCTTGAGCGCCGAAAAGAGCGCGCCACCCGTCACCGGCAGCGTGCGCTGGTCATCGGTCAGGTTGTAACGGCCCGTGGCGCTCTGCGTCCGCTCGGCCAGTTTGAAATTGTGATCAAGCTTGGCCGAAAAGACGTTGCCGCGCGCACTGGCCGGCAGCGTTTGCGTGAACGTGTTGCGCCCATAAATGCCTTGCGGGTTATTGGCGAACGGGAATAGGCTGAAGATGATCGGCGCATTGAACCCCATCGGACGCACGCGAATGCTGGCCGTGCTGTTGCTGAACGGATCGCGCGAAATGCCTGTTGCGCCGCTGCCAAACGCGCCACGCTGTTCGACCGTCGGGACGGCGAAGCTCTCTTCCTGCGTCGCGTTGATGATCTGTTTTTCGTAGGACAAAAAGTAAAAGGTCTTTTGTTTGACGATGGGCCCGCCTAGCACCGCGCCGACTTTGCCGAGCGTGAACGAGTCTTCGCCGCCGCTCTGATTGGTCACAGTGATCGGATCGTTGCGCACCGTGCCACTCACCAATTGCCGCAGGATCACGCGCTGGTTGGCACCTGCCGTCAACGGCGTCGTGGCCGTGCCATTCGCAGTATCGAACGGATTGCGCGCATTCAATTGGCTGGAATTGAAAAAGCCATACACGCTGCCGTGCGCCTGGCTGCCGCCCGCTTTTGAAACGGCATTGACGTTGCCGCCCAGGTTGCGTCCGAACTGCGCGGGCGCAAGCAGCGTGATGGCTTGGTACTCGCGCACGGATTCGATGGTTTGCGGCACCAACGATGTGAAGCCCTGCCGCCGCACGCCGATGTCTTCGTCGTTGTTGTCCGAACCGTCAACCGTGAAATTGTTTCCGCGTGAACGCAGCCCGTTGACGGCGAATTGCCCCGACGTGCCCACCCCCGCGCCTTGGCCCGGCCCGGCGGCTACGCCCAAGGTGGGTGGTGCTGGCGAGACGCCCGGTAACAGCAGCGCCAATTCATCAAAGGTGCGTGTCAACGTCACGCCGCCCAGGGGCAGGGCGGTGACCTGCGTTTCGTTGAAAGAGCCGCTGCGTTGTCCGTCAATCGTGTTGATCGAAGCGCGCACTTCGCTGACCGCCGAGGCCGTGGCGGGCGGCGGGGTGACGGTTGTCGCAGGCGTGGCGATAGGAGCAGTTGTACGCGGCGCGGGTTGGCCGGGCGCAGTTGGTTGAGTCGGTTGCGTTGGTTGTCCCGGTTGCGTCGGCGTAGCTGTCACTGCGGTCGCAGGTTCAAGGCTGACCGGAACGGGCACGACCTCGCCGGTGCGGGCGATCTGCAAGCGCTGCACGACCTCTTGAGTTTGATAGCCGGTTTGCGAAACACGGATGCGATAAAGACCGGGCGCGAGCAGGCCTTGATAAAAACGGCCCCGCGCATCGGTCTGCCTGGTGAGGAGGATGCCGGTCTCGACGTTGATGATCTCGGCGGTCGCGCCCGCGATGGGAGCGCCGGTTTGGCTGTTGGTGACGGTGCCTTCAAATGCGCCGGTGACCGTGTCTTGAGCCAAAGTGGTGAGCGTCGCAATCAGGCAAGAAGCGACGATGAGTAAAACAAGTCGAACTGAGTGCATGCCATTCTCCCGTAATGCTGTCTGACAAAGCGTTGCCAAAAGAGATTCTGTATCGGTGTATGTAGTTTTGCGGCAAAGCGTTTCATTCGGCTTTGTATATGACGCCAGCATTCTGTCGTGCCGGTTCGCCGCTGAGTTTTCAAGTGCCTTGGGGGTGGCAGCAATATCGCACGCACAGATGAGCGTGGCAACTGCTTGGGTTGTCTGGCGGCGTCATTAGGGCTTTGCTTTGCGCTTGCCCAGAATTTCGATCCCCAGCTTTTCGAGAAAGGTCGTCGGCTTGTCGCCGCCAATCAGCGCAAACACGAAATCGCAAGGCACGGTCGCTTTTTCGGCTTCCGTTTTCGCATCCATCAACACGATTGCCTCCGGCTCGATGCGCTTGATCGTCGTGCGAAAGTAAGCCTTGATCCGGCCCGCATCCAGGCAATCATAGAAATTCATCTTGTTGCCGAGCTTGAGGTCGCCTTTCAAATCGCTGCGCACGATCAGCGTGACTTCGGCCTCGTTGGCAAAGGTGATTTGGTCGCCCTGCCGCTCGAAGCCCGTCAAGGCGACGGCCACCTCAATCGCCGAATTGCCCGCGCCCACCACGGTGCAATGTTTGCCCATGTATTCTTTGGGATCGCCCAGCTTGTATTGCACCTTGCTTTCTTCGACGGTCAGCACCGGCAACTTCTCGCCGCACTTGGCGCAGAACGCTTGTTCGCCACGACTGGCCGCACCGCAACTGTTGCAGAAGCGGCTTATCCGCTGCATCTGAACTTTCGACTCTTCGCCCGGAACCCGCAACAACATCGGCGTGCCGCGATTGCCGATGGCCAGCACGATCTTGCGCGCAGTATACGTTGCAGACTGCTTGAGCGTGCCTTGTTCGGTGAGGAGGCGGAAGTGGCCCTCTTCGCGCTGGATGTCTTTGCAACTTTCGCGCTCGTTGATCTGCACGCCTTCGCGTTTGAGCGCGGCTTGCCAGCCCTCCAGCATCGGCTCTTTGAAGTTGCCTTCTTTCTTTAACGGATCGGGGAAGAGCGGCAGCGCGCCGCGCACTTCGACGGTGTCGGGTTTATAAAAGACGAACTTGCCTTTGCCGTATGTGTTCTGGATCGTCGCCGCGACTTGATCTTGTTCGAGCGCGAGATAGCGCAAGCCTAGTTGTTTGGCGCTGACGGCGGCGGAAAGACCTGCGGGGCCCATGCCGATAATCACCACATCATAGTCGGCATTGCTGGCTGCTTTTTCCTGCGCCAATTCGGCCTTGACCGCTCCGATGACTTGCGCGCCTTCGTTAATGGCGTTTTTGATGAGCGGGACGCCCGACACATCGCCGATCAAATAAATGCCGGGCACGTTGGTCATGAACTGCTGATCGCGTTTGGGTACCTGGCGGTCAGGAACCTTCTTGGTGGTATTGATGACGACGCAAGCCTTCGGGCTGGTCGGGCATTCGACCTGGCAACTGGTGTCTTCCATGCATTGATCGGCGTTGACGGCTGCGGCCACACCATCGGCGGTGATGGCAAGCACATCGTGCGGACAGGCTTCGACGCAGGCGTGACAGCCGATGCACAGCAACGGATCAATA
>JANOWX010001009.1:0-7255 GCA_031418175.1 Acidobacteriota bacterium
GACACGAAGCCCTACGACACCGCCTTCAAAGACCTCGCCGAACAAGCGCCCGAATTGTTGTTGCGGCTGATCGGCGCGCTCCCGCCCGGCGCGACGGTGCGCCTGTTGCCGCGCGAGGTTTCGGCTCCGGCGCGCGTGCCAAATCAGCCCTACGAAGTCATCGCCCCGGACGCGCACTTCATCGCCAACGTCGAGGCGCAAACGCGCTACGATGGCGCGATGGCCGGGCGGTACGTAGATTCGTCGGTGCCGCTCTGGAACATGTACCGGCTGCCGATTCGCAATTACGTGCTGGTGCTGACGCCGCGCGGGCTGCCCGCCGCGCCGGTCACGACGCTGACCATCGAGGCTGGCGACCTGCGGCTCACGGTCAGCTTTCAGATCGTGCGGCTGTGGGAATTGTCAGCGGTTGAAGCTTTGGCCCTGGGCGAGGCGTTGCTCTTGCCCTTTGTGCCGCTGATGGCGGGCGGCAAGGCGGAGCTGGAACAGGGCGCGCAGGCCTTGTTGGCGTTGCCGGACGAGCCGCAGCGCATGCGGTTGGCGCTGCACTTCGTGATGCTGAGCGGGCTGCGCTACAATCGGGCCGAAATCTATGAATTGTTAGGGAGGATCGAAGCGATGATTCCAATGGAAGCACTGAAAGAATCGAGTTTTTATCAGATGATTCTTGACGAAGGTCAGGATAAAGGTCGCCGGGAAGGCCGCGAGGAAGGCCGCGAGGAAGGCCGCCGTGTCGAGTGTGTCAGACTGTTCCGCCAATTCGCCGCGCAACGCTTTCCTGACTGCCTGCTTGGGCCGGAGGTCGAGCGGGTGCGCGACCTGGCGGCGCTGGAACAACTCCTCTTCGATTTGCCGCAATTGCCGGATGCGGCGGCGTTGCACGCGCGGCTGGCGGTCTTGACCGCCCCGGCTGCCTAACTCATAGCGTCAATGGCCCTGTGCACTCAAACAATCCAAGCTGTTCCAACCGGACAGCGCTTAACGGCTTCGCCGCTCTTGTGCGAGGCTTGAACTGTCACCCTCAAAAACGCAATACAGGAGAGATTATGAAAAAAACGATTTTGACGGCCCTGAGCCTGGCGTTGCTGCTGCTGTTAAGCACCAGTGCCTTCGCGCAAACCAGCACCTCGCGCATCAGCGGCACCGTCACCGATGCCACCGGCGCGGTGGTGCCGGGCGCCAAGGTTACCGCCAGGGATGAAGCGACCGGCGTGACCTACACGCAGGCCACGACGGGCGCAGGCCTATACACGTTCGCCTCGTTGCCGGCCGGCAAGTACACCGTCGGCGTCGAGATGAAAGGCTTCAAGACCATCAACAAGACCGCCAACGTGCTCGAAGTCGGCACGCCGCTGGTCGTGGATGCGGCGCTTGAGGTCGGCGCGGCAAATGAAATCGTCAATGTCGAGGGCGGCTACGAACGCATTCAGACGGCGAATGCCACGCTCGGCAACGTCGTCGAGCAGAAGACGATTGAATCGCTCCCGCTTAACGGGCGCAATCCGCTTAGCTTGATCGTGCTCGAACCGGGCGTGACGCAACGTTCGGCGGGCGGCGCGGGTTCGGGCATTCACGTCAACGGCTCGCGTGATCGCGCCTTCAACGTGACGATTGACGGCATTGACGCCAACGAGTCGTCGGTGCCCAATCCGGTCTCGAACATCTACCGTCTCAACCCCGACAACGTGCAGGAATACAAAGTCGTCACCAACAACGCGACGGCTTCGGAAGGGCGCAACAGTGGCGCGGCCATCTCGGTGGCGACGCGCCGCGGCGGCAACGATTTTCACGGCACGGTGCAGGAGTTTATGCGCAACACGGCGCTCAATTCGCGCGACTGGTTTTCGAACGCGCTCGGCACACAGAAGCCGGAGATCAAATTGCATCAGTACGGCTTCGAGGTCGGCGGGCCGATCAAGAAGAACAAGACGCATTTCTTCGGCAGTTGGCAAGGCCAGAGCATCAAGTTCACCCAGCCGATTGACCAATCCTTCGGCATCCCGTCAATTTACACGCCGAGCGCGCGGGCGGGCGCTTACCGTTACTTTGTCGCCGACCCGCAGACGCCGTTCGTACTCAACGGCCTGACGATTACGCGCAACGTGCCGCAGTTGGTTGACGCGAAGACGGGCGCTTTGGCCCCCGGCGTGCGCAATTGCGCGAGCGCGACCGATACCAATTGCGTGGCCAGTTTCAATTTTGCGGCCAATGATCCGCTCAGACGCGGCGTTGATCCGACGATTGCCAAGCTCTTTGGCGCTTATCCGCAACCCAACTCGTATGCTTTCGGCGACGGGTTGAACACGGCAAACTACCTGTGGAACCCGCCGACGAGCATCGCCGGCCCGCAGTACAAGATTCGCGTTGACCACAAGCTCAGCGAGAATCAGGAAGTCTATGTGCGTTGGCTGCACGCCGATTACGATACGCTCCAGGGCGACCCGCTCAACGGACGCCCGCAAGTCTTTCCGGGCTTCCCGCCGCTGGGCGAAGTCAATCGCCGCAGCAAGAATCTGGCGATCAATCACCGCATCGTGTTCGCCAGCAAGTACGTCAACTCGTTCACGATGGGTTTCTCGCGCTTCCGCTTCCTCTTCACGCAGGGCGAAGCCAATCCCGCTTTCCCAAACATTCCCGGCTACCAGTTCAACAACGGCATCAGCTACGCCTTTCTCAACACGCCGCGCACCGAGCGCGCCGTTACCACGCCGCAGTTCGTGGATGATTTCAGCTTTGCGAAAGGCGCGCATCAACTCGCGTTTGGGCTGAACTTCCGCTTCTATCAACACAACGACCGGCGCGGCCAGCCAGGCGGCATCAACGTCACGCCCGCAATCTCTTTCAGCAGCGGCGTGCGCGCGCCCTCCGGCTTCAATACGCCGGGGCTATCATCCACCACGGCAGCGGGCATCAATGCGACCGACAACACGCGCCTGCTCGGCACGATCAACGACATCCTGGGCATCCCGGCCCGGCTGTCGCAGGTCTTCATCGGCGATCTGAACTCAGACGCCTACCTGCCTTTCCAAAAGGACGGCAAGGTGACGCTCTTCTCGGTGGGCAATCGGCTGAAGCAGTACAACTTCTACGGGCAGGATGAATGGCGCGTGCGCCAGAACCTCTCGATCAGCATTGGCCTGCGCTTTGAACTCAATCCTGCGCCCAGCGAAGTCAACGGCAAGACCTACGTGCCGAACAAGCCGATTGAAACGGTCGGCGGCGTCACCTTCGTCAAAGCCGACACCTTCTTCAACCGCACCAACCTGGGCATCGGGCCGCGCCTGGGCATCGCGTGGAGTCCGCGCAACAGCTCGAAATTCGTCGTGCGTGCAGGCTACGGCTTAGCCTTCGACGCGCTGCCGTCGTTCCAGGTGACGGCGGTGTCGGGCCGTCCGCCGGGGCTGATCGGTTCGTGCAGTTCGACGCTGGGCGGGACGACGACGGCGGGTTGCACGGTTGCGCCCGACCTGCGCATCGCGCAAGGCTTCCCGCTCGAAATGGCTGCGCCCACCTTCAAGCCTTCCTCGCAATTAACGCTGCCGCTGACGACGCTCAGCAACTCACCGCCGGTGGCGGTCTTCGATCCGAACCTGAAGATGCCGACCGTGCATCAATGGAATTTGAGTATGCAGCGCGAATTGCCGCAGGGCATCGTCGGCCAGATCGCTTATGTCGGACGGCGCGGCACACGGTTGCAGCGCGCGTATGACATCAACCAGATTGACGCCAATGCCTCGCTGCTCAACTCGTTCGGGTTGATGCAACAGAACGTGGCGCGAAGCTGCAACCCGGACGGCACGGGCTGCCCCGCGGGCGTGACCGGCGCGGCGATCCCGCTGGTGACGGCGGGCGTCGTCAATGCGGCGTTCGTCAATTCGGCCACGACGCGCACCGATCTGAGCCTGAACGGCGCTGGCAACTTCGTGGGCCGCGTCGAACAAACTTCGCTGGCCGGCCAGTTCCGCATCAACCAGCAGTTCGGCGTCGTCACCTACATTGACGCGGGCGGCAGCTCGCATTACCACGCCTTGCAGGCGACGTTGCGCAAACGCTTCGAGAAGGGCTTGCTCTTCGGCGCTTCGTATAGCTTCCAGAAATCCATTGACGATCAGTCGGTAGACCCAGTGGGAGCCGCGTCGGGCGGCGGGCTTTCGACCACCAATTCGCGCACGCCGACCGACGGACACAACTTCGGCAATGAGAAGGCGCGCTCGGATTTCGACCGGACGCACGTCTTAACGGGCTTCAGCGTGTATGAGTTGCCGGTCGGCAAGGGCAAGGCGTTGGCTGCTAACCTGCCTGCGCCGGTCAATCATGTGCTGGGCGGTTGGGCGCTCAACGGCATCCTGACCATGATGTCGGGCGAGCCGTTCGCCGTCCGCAGCGGTATCCGCACCGCGAACTTCGCGCACGAATCGCGCGCCGACATCATCGGCGGCGTCAAACCGGAGTTGAAGTTGCAAAACATTGCGGGTGTCGTTGGCCCGGTGGTCTTCGCCAACGCCAATGGCTTCGCGATTCCGGCACCCGGTTCGAACGGCGCAGGCCGCAACATCTTCGTCGCGCCGGGTTATTGGAACGTTGATCTGGGCATTCAGAAGAACTTCTCGCTCACCGAGCGGTTTAAGCTGCAATTCCGGGCGGAGATGTTCAACGCCTTCAATCACCCGAATTTCGACAACCCGCGTGACGCGTCATCGGGCAGCCCGAGCTTCCGCTCCACGCTCTTTGGACAAGCTTGCTGCGCCACGGTGGCCCCGCCATCCACACAGCAGATCATCCAAACGGGTGAAGCCGCGCGCGTGATTCAGTTGGCGTTGAAGCTGAATTTCTAAGCGGGGCTGGTTCGTATAACACGGGCGGGGCGGCGGTTGACGCTGTTCCGCCCGTTTTCCTGTCGCTTATTTATGCCAATCCCTCCGCTAAATGATGTTGGCTTGCTGTCGGAAGGCGTGCACGATTGCACGCTGGATGAAATCGGCGCGCGGTTCGGACGCTTTGTCGTGTCGGAGCGGCGCGTGCGCTTGTTTGCGCAGTTGCGCGAGTTGATTGAAGAAGAACAGCGCGCGGGCATCACTGTCGCGCTCATTGTTGATGGCAGTTTTGTGACGGATAAGCCGGAGCCAGGCGACATAGATTTGGTGATCGTTTTGCCGGAGGACTACAATTTCGACGCGGAGATGCCGCCGTTTCAATACAATGCAATTTCCAAAGTGCACCTCCGGCGCCGTTACCGCTTTGACGCTTTTGTGGCGAAGGAGCACAGCCCGGAATACCAGGAGTGGGTGACGCTGTTTCAACGAGATAAGCGGGAAAGCCGGGAAAGCACAAAACGCAAAGGGATTTTGAGGATTCAGTTATGAGAGACCACACGAACAAGGTAAAACCACACTTGGGGCAAACCATTGAATGTATCGGCATGATGTATCGCTCCTTGCAGTCCTTGTACGAGCGCGAGCATCCGCGCAGCCCGTTGGGCTTTGCCCTTATGGCGCAAGGCCCGGTTGACCAAATGCGCGACCTGCTGGACGACGTGGAATGGCTGATGGAAAACATGGTGCCGCAGCAACTGCGCGAACAAGCGGCCCTGCTTGAAACCAGCACGGAACCAGTCGCCCAAAAACAAGCGGCTTAGCTCAGCCATGAAAACCATCGCCATCATCGGCGCCGGCAGTTGGGGCACCGCCCTCGCCCTGGTCGCCGCGCGCGCGGGCCACACGGTCAAGCTCTGGGCGCACAGCCGCGAAGTCGTCGCAGCCTTGCGCGACAACCGCGAAAACACCATCTACCTGCCAGGCTTCATCCTGCCTGAAAACATTGAACCGGTTGATGAATTAAGCGCGGCCTTGCACGCCGCCGAACTGGTCGTGACCGTTGTGCCGTCGCACGTTTGCCGCGCGGTTTACGCGCAACTCGCCCCGCACGCGCAGCCGCAGATGATCTTCGCCAACGCCGCCAAGGGCCTCGAGACCGCGACGCAGATGCGGATGGAAGAAGTCGTGCGCGCCGTGTTGCCAGCGCCGCGCTACGTCATGTTGTCGGGGCCGAGCTTCGCCCAGGAAGTCGCGCGCGATGAACCCTGCGCCATCGTCGCGGCCGCGCGCGAAAGGGAAGCGGCGGCGCTGGTGCAGGCAACCTTCGCCGCGCCGCGCTTTCGCGTCTACACCAACGACGACGTGACGGGTGTCGAAGTCGGCGGCGCGCTCAAAAATGTCATGGCGATTGCGACCGGCGCAGTGAATGGGCTGGGGCTGGGCTACAATAGCGCGGCCGCGCTGGTGACAAGGGGCTTGGCTGAAATGACGCGGCTGGCTGTGGCCTTGGGCGGACGGCCCGAAACATTGGCGGGTCTGGCGGGCTTGGGCGATCTGGTGCTGACCTGCTTCGGCCAATTGTCGCGCAATCGCCGCGTCGGCTTTGAATTAGGACGCGGGCGCACGCTGGCCGAAATTCTGGCCGAAACGCGCGAAGTGGCCGAGGGCGTTAAAACTGCGCAAGCGGCCTATCTGTTGGCCCAACGGCTGAACGTCGAAATGCCGATCACCACGGGCGTGTATCAAATGTTGTATGCAGGCAAGACGCCGCGCGAGTTGGAATTGGAATTGATGGAGCGCCCGCTCAAAGCCGAACGAATCTGAAGAAAGAACCTGGCTGGATTGAATGACTGAAAAAACACAGGCGATCAAAAACATCTCCACCAACAAAGAGGCCTATCACAACTACTTCATCCTGGAGACGTACGAAGCGGGCATTCAATTGACCGGCACCGAAGTCAAATCGGCGCGCGCCGGGCGGGTCAATCTGAAGGACGCCTACGCCTTGGTGCGCGCTGGCGAGGCCTGGCTGCTCAACGCGCACATCAGCCCCTATACGCACGGCAACCGGCAGAATCACGAACCGACGCGCGACCGCCGCTTGCTGCTGCACCAGAAAGAAATCATCCGGCTGCAATCGAAAATTCAAGAGAAGGGCTTGACGATTGTGCCGACCAAGCTCTATTTCAAAGGCAACCTGATCAAATGCGAACTGGGCATCGCCAAGGGCAAAAAGTTTTACGACAAACGCGCCGAGGAAGCGAAGAAGACCCAAGACCGCGAAGCCCGCGCGGCCATCAAACACCGAATGCAAGAAGACTGAAAGGACAAAGAAACAAAGAAGGTGGCGAAGCCTTTGGAGTGCGAGCGGCACAGGCCGCCGCTTTGGTATGTCTTTAATCGGCAAACAATCAAAGGACTACCAAAGCGGCGGCCTGTGC
>JANOWX010001010.1:0-2715 GCA_031418175.1 Acidobacteriota bacterium
ATTACCCCGGCATTTTGCTCGGGACCGGCGCGCGTCACAAGGCGGGTGTTCCCCCGCCCCGCCCACGGCCCGCTTCATCCCGCCCCCGCTTCCCCCGCCCCGCGGTACCGTTTCCCCTGCCAGCAACGCCGCCAGCAATTCCGCAGTCTGCGGCGCGCCTTGCAGATCAAGCGTCTCTGCCGGATTGGGCGGTGCTGCCGCGAGACTGCGCATGATTTCCGCCGCCAGGTAAACCGGTGCGAGCCGCGCCGGTTCCAGCACGCTGACATAACCAAGCCCTTCCAGCTTGCGCGCGCGCAGCGTCTGTTCGTGATTGCCGTGCTCGTTGAACGGGTAGACCAGCGCCCGCACACGCGCCGACAAAATATCCATGCACGTGTTGTAACCCGCCATGCTGATGGAAAGATCAGCCTGTTGCAGCCAGGCCGGAAACCCGGTCGTGTGGCGTTGCAAGTTCACCTTGGCAAGACCGGCGGCCTGTTGTTGCAGCCTGGCAAATTGTTCGCCGGGCATGTGCGGGCCGGTGAAAAGCTGAAAGCGGTACGCGGCGGGCAGCAATGCTGTTGCTGCTAACACACACGCGATCAGTTCGTGTCCGACGCGTCCGCCGCCGATGCTGACCATGATTAAAGGGGCAACGTCAGTCTGTGTTGCCGCTTTGCTGTGCGCCGGTTGCGCGACATAGCCGGTGTAGCGAAGCGGGCAGCCGAGTTGCGCGACGCTGCCAAAGGTTTCATCCAGCCGTTGCAAACGCGGGTCGGCGTGGACTAACAGCAAATCAAAATACTGCTGCAGCAAGGCGCAGACATCCGCTTCGTAACGCGCCTGGTCGGGCCTATGCACCAGAATGTCGCGCAGGCTGCACACGATTTTGGTCGTGGGGCGCGTGGCGCGCGCGTGGGCCAACAACGGCAATAACTCGAACTTGAATTTCTTGCGGCCAAACGGGAACAACTCGATCAGCAGTATGTCAGGGGCAAAACGCTCAAACGTCGCGCGCAGCAATTCTTTGCGCTGTGCTTTCACTTCAGCGAGGCTGGCTTGGCTGTCCACTACGAACAACTGCTCAAACGCGGCGTCCGAACGGAGCGCGGGCAGGTAAATGACTTCGACCCAGGCGGGCCAGTCATAGCCGGGCACGGCCTCGCCGCCATAAAGGAAGCAGACCTCAAACTCGCGCAACGCAAACAGCAATTCGCGGCTGCGGATGAAATGGCCAATGCCCAACAGGGACTGGCAATAAAACAGTACGCGCTTTTTCATAGCCAAGCGGTTTTGCCGCAGATAAACGCAGCTTGAACACAGATCAGAACAACTGGTTACCTGCGTTCAATCAGTGTTCATCTGCGGCACACTCTCTTCCACGGATTCCAAACAAGCCAGAAACAATTCGTGTAACGCCTGCACATTCGCCTCGGCGTCGAACAACTGGCAAACCTTCGCACGCGCGGCCTGGCCCAGCCTTTGCCGCAAGGCCGGCGCGGCCAGCAACTGGGCAATCGCGTCGGCCAAAGCGGGCGCATCCTTTTGCGGCACCAGCCAACCGCTCACGCCGTGTTCGATCAATTCGGGGATGCCCGAAATGTCGGTCGAAACCACCGGCAGCCCGGCGGCCATCGCTTCGACCAGCACATTGGGGATGCCGTCGCGGTCGTTATTCTCGGCGATTTGGCAGGGCAATGCGAAGACGGTCGCTTGCTGATAAATCTGCCGCAACGCTTCTTGCGTGACGGCGGGCCGCATCAACACCGTGTCTGCCAAATCCAATTCATGAATCAAGGCGGCAATCTCTTGCTCGCGCACGCCAGCGCCGCTGATGAAATGACATTCAAAGCGTAGCCCACGGCCTTTCAATATCCGGCAGGCTTCCACCAGCACGGGAAAGCCTTTCTTCTCGACGACGCGGCCCACCGTCAACAAGATGGGCAGCGCTGGTTCAGCGGCTGTTGTTGAGCGTGGCACGAACTGCCGCGTATCCAAGCCGTGATAAATGGTGTGAATGGGTGTCTCGTTGACGCCCAGCGCCGCCAGATGCGCCTGATTCGCCCGCGTGCACGTCACCGCGAATTTCGCCCGGCGCAGTTTCGTGGGCAAGAGGTCGCCGGGATTCAAGGCTTGGACGTAGATGTCTTTGGCGTGCGCGGTGAAGCTGAACGGCAAGCCGCAAAGTTGGCTGGCCAGCATGGCGACGGTGGTCGAGGTATGGCAGAAATGCGCGTGCAGATGGCGAATCGTGCCAATGGCCAAGACCTGTTGCGCGATGAACCCGGCTTGCAAGAACTCTTTGAAAAAGCCCGTCTCTGGCTGCCGCCAAGAGCCTTTGTGATGTTTGCCAGCGCAGTGTTTGCAGGCCAGCCGCAGAGCGCACAGCAACGTCCGGACATAACTTGCCGGACGCGTTTTGAACAAGGGCCAATGACTGGCAAAAAATTTTGGCGCATTCAAACGCAACCAGGCAAGCAATGAAGTTTCGCTGAGCGGCGTGAGTTGCGGCAAATAGTGGACGGGCGCGCGCGTCGCCTCGACCACGGCGTGGCGTTGCGGATCGGTTAATGCCAGCAGCGAAAAGAGCCGCAGTGGCAAGCCCAATTGTTCAAGCAGGTAAATCTCGTTCGCGATAAACGTCTCGGACGTGCGCGGGTAACTTTTCAGGATGTAGCCGATTTCGCCAATGGGCGGCGCTGTGCGTTGCGAATGCATATTCACTGCTTAACC
>JANOWX010001011.1:0-11846 GCA_031418175.1 Acidobacteriota bacterium
CTCGGTGATGATGTCGGCTTGGTCAAAGCCGTCCCAAGTCAGTTGCGGCGTAATCAGCGCCATGCGTTTGTCCATCACCGCTTGCGGGAAGCGGCCTTTGTTGACGGAGTTCTGATAGTTTTTGCGGATCGTCGCCAGGCCGCGCTCCAGTGCT
Organism: Acidobacteriota bacterium; assembly: GCA_031418175.1. Lineage (GTDB taxonomy): Bacteria > Acidobacteriota > Blastocatellia > RBC074 > RBC074 > JACPYM01. Next base: position 155 of record JANOWX010001011.1, read on the forward strand.
TCCTGCGTGGTTTCCCGAATGATGACCGGGATGCCGGCGTTGGCGTAATTCATCGCGATGCCGCCGCCCATCGTGCCCGCGCCGATGACGGCGGCTTGTTTGATCTCAAGCAAGGGCGTGGACTTCGGCACATCGGGAAGCTTGGCGACTTCGCGCTCGCCGAAGAAGACGTGGATGAACGCTTTGGACTGGTTGGAAAAGAGGCACTGCTGGAATAGCTCACGTTCGCGCTTCTCGCCTGCGTCGTAAGCGAGCGTGGTCGCCGCTTCGACGGCGTCAATCGCGGCGAGCGGGGCCATGACGGATTCGAGCTGGCCGCGCATGAGCTTTTTGGCTTGGGCGCGTGCGGCGGCAAAGATCGGCGCATTCGTCGCGGCGTCGCCGAGCTTGGCGTTGCGTTCGCGCGTTTTGACGGGCTGTGCGCCGCTGGCGATTTGCTCGCGCAAGAAAGCCAGCGCGCCTGGCAACAAATCGCCTTCGACGACGCGATCAACGATGCCGCATTCCAGTGCTTCGCTCGCCTTGATCGGATTGCCGTCGGCGCACATTTGCACGGCTTTCGCCACGCCGGCCAGCCGCGGCAAACGTTGCGTGCCGCCCGCGCCGGGGATGATGCCGAGTTTGACTTCGGGCTGGCCGACCTGGGCCGAAGCCACAGCCACGCGGTAATGAAAGGCCATTGCGGTTTCGAGTCCGCCGCCAAAGGCCGTGCCGTGAATCGCGGCGACGGTGGGTTTAGGACAATCTTCGATGGTGCGCAAGAGGTCTAGGAAGTTGATGCCTTCCTTGCGCTGGCCCGACGTGACCTTGCCGAACTCCTTGATGTCGGCGCCCGCGATGAAGGTCTGTCCGCCGCCGATCAGCACTGCGCCTTTGAGCGTGTCGTCGCTGGTGACTTGCGCGATGGCCGCCGCGATGCCTTCGGGCACGCCGGGGCTCAGGGCGTTGACGGGTGGATTGTTGACGGTGATGACGCCGATTTCGCCGTCGGTGGTTAGTGTGACAAGTTCGCTCATTGTAATAATGCTCCTGGAAAAATGTGCAGCGGACTGTTAGTCCGCTGACCGTCTCGGGGATTGTGCGGCTGGCAGGAATTGCCAGTCCGCGCCAGTCGCGGGGATTGGGTGGCTGGCGAAGTCTGCCAGCGGACTAACAGTCCGCTGCACAGCGCGCGCCAGCCGATTTGCCCTACCCGCGCGCCGTCTTGCGTACAACTTTCGTGGCGGGCCGCACCAGTCCGGTGCTCGCCAGCTTGATCAATTCTTCCACCACCTGCTCGGTCTTGAGCCGCCCGTTCGTGCGGAACCAATGCGGCAACCAGAGGATCATGCCAAACAGGCTGAAGGCCGCGACCGTGGTGTCCACAGCTTGCAAGCGGCCCTGGGCTTTCAATTCGTCGAGCGTGGCGCGCAGGAATTCAAAGTAAACGCGCTTGCGTTCGTTGACCGCCTTGCGCGAGCGCGGGTCGAGTCCAGCGACTTCGTCCACGACAATGGTGATGGCGTGTTCGCCGTTGGCGATCATATTTGCGTGGGCGGCGATGATGGTGCGCAAACGTTGCTCGGGGTCGGCCTGCGCCCGGGCTGGGGCGATGACGCGCTGTTCGAGTTGCGTCATGCCGTAATCCATAATGCCGAACAGCAATTCCCGCTTGCCTTGAATGTAATGATACACGCCCGCCTTGGTCATGCCGACGGCGGCGGCGATGTCGTTCATCGTCATCGCGTCGAAACCCTTGTCGCAAATGATCTGGGCGGCGGCGTGATAGATTTCGGCCAGGCGCTCGGATTCGGGCGCGCCGTCGGCCAGTTTTTTCGTATTGTGATTTCGCATAGCGGGTCGAAGGCGCCTACCGACCGGTAGGCAGGAGCAGAAACTACGATTAAGCAGGCGGGCTGGTCAAGGCGAAAGCCCCTTTCGGCAGGCGGCTTGGCTGAACGCTTCACGCACGGCAGTGGGCCGAAAGACAAGCTGCTGCGGCTACGGCTAAGGCGCAAAGAAACCCGCCGCATCCAAAATCACATCCGTCGTGAATTGCGTCAGTACTTTGAATTTGCCGTCCGCCGGGCTCAACCCCACGATGTAATGCCGGTTGTAGCCGAACGCCGCCGGGGCCGGAAAGTTCGACGTTGCCACCAGCGGGGCCGCCGTTAGATTCGCTGGGAACAGCGTCAGGAAACCCGCGCCCGTCGTGTTGACGACCGAGACATTGCCGACGACGGCTTGCGCTGTGATTGGCAAGCCGCAGAAATTCGCCGCCATCTGCGTATGCGTCGCCGCATTCATATTCCCCACAATCGGCGCGCCCGTCAGCGTGCAGCCGTTGAACCCTGCGCGCGTTTCGAGCAAGCGCACCGGGCTCGGCAGCGGATTGAAGAGCAGGCCCGCGCCGTTCGCATCGTTCGCTTCCTCGCTGTAATAGCCCAGGATGTCAATCACCAGATGCGTCGTCGCAAACGTATAGACCTTGAACTTGCCATCCGCGCCCAGCTTGACGGCAAACGGGCCGTTGATCACATCGTTGCCGGCATAGTTCGAACTCGCCACCGTCGGCCGCGCTCCACCGCTCGGATAAATCGTCAAGTAGCCGCCGCCGCTGGGCAATACGCTCGTCGCGTTTCCGGCACCACAAACCGTTGCTTTCACCCGCCAGCGGTGTAGACTGCGCCTGTCATTCACTCACTTCCTGGCAATCTCCCCCGCCCAAAAATGCCGGGCTGTTTCCTTACGCGGGAGAAAGTTCCTGAAAAGCTGGCGCTATTACTGGCGCGTCAAAATCATTTCCGGCTGTACCGTGGCGCGCCGCTTTGTCGAAGGGAGAAACCTATGCGAATGCTTCACGCCGTGACGCTGTGTTGTTCGTTGCTGCTTGGTTTGAGCTTGCCCTGTTCGTTCACCACCGCTGCGCAAACGAATGATGAAGAGGCAGTGCGTTCGCTGGTGGAAAAGTATTTCGCCCGCTATGCCGCCAAAGACGCGGACGGGTTGCTGAGCCTGTGGAGCACGCAAGCGCCGGACTATGCCGCGCTCAAACAGGATTGGCAGCGGCAGTTTGCCGCTGAAGATTATCGCCTGAATCAATTGGCGATCGCGCGGGTCAAGGTGGAAGGGGAAAAGGCCAGTTTGCGGGCAGTGATTCAGATGACAGTGGTTGACGTGAAAAGCCAACAGCAACGCGAACAAAAAAACCTGCGCAACTTTGCCTTGGTCAGGGAAAACGGGAGTTGGAAGATTTGGCGTGATGCGCCGGCAGAAAATGAACTGGCCGAGGCTTTGCTAAAAACCGCGAACGACGCCGAACGGGCGCGCCTGTTAGCCGCCGAGGCGGAGTTGGTGACGGCTGAATTGGTGAAGGCCTTAAACAATCAAGGCGTTCAGTTCCGCGATCAAAGGAAGCTGCCACAGGCGTTGACGGCCCATCGTCTGGCGCAAAGTCTGGCGGAACGCCTCGGCGACCAGGCGGGTTTGGCCGGCGCGCTGGTTAATCTTGGCAATGATGCTCACGCGCAGGGCGATTACGCGCAGGCCCTGACGCACTTGCGGCTGGGCTTGGAAATTTTCACCTCCTTAAAAGACCAAACCAAAGTTGCCGCCGTGCTGGGTAATCTCGGCAATGCCTATCATTCACTCGGCGATGAAACGCAGGCGCGCGCGTCCTATCAGAAATCCTTGTCGGCCTTTGAGGCGCTCGGAGACAAATCCAGAATGGCGACCGCGCTGCTGGGCCTCGGGAACGTCCACCGGTCACAAGGCGATTATGCCGAAGCCTTGCAGTGTTACCGGCGAGCCCTCGAGATCATCGAACCGTTGGGCAACAAAATCAGAATCTCTGGCATGCTCAACAACCTGGGGCTGGTTTACCGCGAGCAAGGCAATTACGCGCAAGCCCTGGCCGCCTATCAACGGGGACTGGCGCTGGATGAGGCCGCCAACGACAGAGTTCAAATCGCCATGAAGCTGAACAACATCGGGTTGATTCACCAGGCGCAGGGCAATCAGGCGTTGGCGCTGGCCTATTTCGAAAAGAGTCTGGCGCTGAGCGAGGCTCTGGGAGAAAAATCCAGAATCGCCAATACGCTGGCGAGTATTGGCAACATCCACCGGGAACAAGGGAATTACACCCAAGCCACCCAGCTTTTCCAAAAGAGCCTGGCGTCGAGTGAAGCCATGGGCGACAAAGCCGGCCTCGCCAATACCTTGAATAATCTTGGGCGCACATACTATTTACAAGGCAACGACGCCGTGGCGCAGGCGCATTACCAGCAAAGCCTGGCCTTGCGCGAAACGCTGGGCGACAAGGCGGGGATTGCCCGCACACTGAATAACCTCGGGGATTTATACAAACGACAAGGGCGCTACGCGCAAGCGTTGGAAATGGCTACGCGCGCGGCTGCTTTAGCGCGGCAGATCGGCGATGTTGAGAATCATTGGCGCGCTTGTCTCAGGGTCGGCGCGGCCCAGCGCGCGCTCAATGAGCCTGTCCAGGCACGACGCGCTTTTGCAGAAGCCATCGCCGTCATCGAGACCTTGCGCACCAATGTGGCAGGTGGCGGCGAAGCGCAGCAAAGTTTCTTTGAATCCAAAGTGGCTCCCTACCATGCAATGGTTGAATTGCTCGCGCACGAAGGCCAGACAGTTGAAGCTTTGCGCTGCGCCGAACGCGCCAAAGCGCGCGTGCTGCTCGACGTGCTCCAAACGGGCCGGGTCAACATCAGCAAAGCGATGACCACGCTGGAGCAAGAGCAAGAGCGCAATTTGAATAGCCAACGCAGCTCGCTCAACACACAGCTTTCCCGCGAGCGCGCGCACGCGCAACCGAATCAGACACGCTTGACCGAACTCACGACACAACTCGAAAACACCCGGCTCGGCTTGGGAGCTTTTCAGGCCGCGCTTTATGCCGCGCATCCTGAGCTAAGGGTGCGACGCGGTGAAGCACAAGCGTTGAAACCGGAAGAAGTCACCGCGCTGCTGCCTGACGCCGCCAGCGCCTTGCTCGAATACGTCGTGGCTGATGACCAAACCTTTCTCTTTACGATTACGAAAGCGAACGGCAAAGCGGCCGCCAGCGTGCAAACCTACACGTTGCCGATCAAACGCGCTGAACTGACGCAACAGATCGAAACCTTCCGCCAACAACTGGCGGCGCGCGATTTGGGCTTTCGCGCGACGGCGACGAAGCTTTACGACCTGTTGCTCAAACCCGCGCAAGCACAACTCAAAGGCAAAACGAATCTCGTCATCGTGCCCGACGGCAAGCTCTGGGAGTTGCCGTTTCAGGCTTTGCCGACGGGCGCGCATCGTTACCTGCTCGAAGACGCCGCCCTCAGCTATGCCCCTTCGCTGACCGTCTTGCGCGAAATGACAAAGCGGCAAAAAACGCCAACGTCCGCGCCGACCTTGCTGGCGTTGGGCAATCCGGCGTTGGGCAAAGAGACGGTCGCACGCGCTACCTTCGCCTTGCGCGACGGCAAGTTCGAGCCGCTGCCCGAAGCTGAAGCTGAAGTGAAGCATCTGGCTCAACTTTACGGCGCGACGCGCAGCAAGGTTTACACCGGCGCTGAGGCGCGCGAAGACCGCGCCAAAGCCGAAGCCGGACAAATGCGCGTCTTGCATTTCGCCACGCACGGCGTGCTGAATGATGCCGCGCCGCTCTATTCGCACCTCGTGCTGGCGCAAAGCGAAAAAGAAGACGGGCTGCTCGAAGCCTGGGAAGTAATGCAGATGGATTTGCAGGCTGACTTGGCCGTGCTCTCGGCGTGCGAGACCGCACGCGGACGTTTCGGCGCGGGCGAAGGCGTGCTCGGATTGTCGTGGGCGCTGTTTGTCGCGGGCGTGCCTGCGACCGTCGTCAGCCAATGGAAAGTCGAATCCGCCGCCACCCGCGCATTGATGCTGACCTTTCATCGCCAATTGCGCGCGACTTCGACCAAGACGACCAAAGCCGCAGCCTTGCGGCAAGCGGCTTTGGCGGTGCTGAAGCGACCCGCCACAAGCCATCCGTTTTATTGGGCGGGTTTTGTGTTGGTCGGCGACGGTCGCTGATGATTCGCCCGGAACCAATTGGGCAGAAGCCGCGCGCAGTCTGCCCTGTTTCGGTGGGACGGTTATTTTGTCAACCGGGCATTGAGCCGGGACTTGCTGGCGCTGAACGCATATTCTCCGCGCTGGATGACAGCGCTCCTAACGCCCAACTGCTTGGCAATGTCCGCGCTCAGTGGGACGTCCTCATCAACAAAGAATGTGGGCCCTTCTTCCGCAGCCTTCCCCAGTACCCTAAGCTCCAGCTTCCCATCATCAGTCCTGCTCAGCTCAGCTTGGACGGTTCTTCCCTTTTCGGCTGCGCTGAGTTTGCCGAGAGTGATCTTACAGATTCCCCAACCCCCGCATTTTTTCTTTGCCCTCCCAAACGTAAGAGTGATCGGGATACGGAGAAAAGCGTAGGCGGCATTGCTTGCCGGACTCGCGTCTGTGGCGGCTTGAACCGATGGTTGGAAGCCAAAGCCTACCTTTTCGAGAGCCGGTGATTGCGTCGTTCGACTGAAGGCGGAAACCAGCAGCGCCAAAGTCAGGACGACGAGCGTAATCAAACTGTTGCGTTTCATAAGAGAGTCTCCTTTTCAGATTGCGATCTTCCAGCGAAGATTCGATTGGTATGGGAAGCACTGAAAACCGCTTGGGGGCAAGCTGTCTTTTCAGTGCGTTTAGTCCGCCGCTCTGTCAAAGGGGGAACAAGCAGGCCTTCACTCCGTTGCGCGGGAGTTGTTTTTTGTGCCTCGGCTGGGAAAGTTGCTGAACCTCGCGCCTTATTACTACTGGCTCAAAGATTTTTTTCTGCTGGCTAAAAAAGAGGCAGGGCTGAAGCTGCGGCTCAACGACGCATGGCTTTTAACTGCGCCAACCACTGGCGGGCGGCTACAGAGTTCGGATTGGCCTGGCGCAACGCGCGCAACTCGGCTTCGGCTTCGTCAAGCAACCCGGCTTGTACGTACAGCAAGGCCAACGGCAGATGCGACCCGGCGTAAGCACGTCGCGCTTGCGCGATTTCAGCGGCTGGGGCTGAGGCCACGACGCGGAACCGCGCTTGCGGCGCAGGCGGCGCGGGCGCGGTGACGGTCTGTCCGTCTTTACTGGCTTTCACCTGCCAGGCGTAAAGCCGTCCGCGTGCCAACGGACGCGGCGTTGTCCATTGGGTTTGCGTGGAGGCTGCGCTTTGCGCGGCCAGCTTGAATTGCTCGTCATAGACTTCCACGACGTAACTCGCCGCGCCCGCGAGCGGCGACCATTTGAAGGTCGGACGATCACTCAAGACGACTTTGCCAACAGGAGCTTGCAACGCGAAGCGCTGGCCTTGCTCGTCCGTGCCCAGCAACGAACTGCCGGGCCGCTGCAAATCAGCCAGGGCGCTCGAAGGCGCCAGCCGCTGCGTCGTCAGGGCGTTTTTCACCATCTGTTGATGCGCGGGCGACAATGCATCCAAGCCCGTCAGCTTGCCTTGTTGATCGAGCGTGACCTGCCCGCCGTCATTGAGTTGCGCCAGCAAGGGCGCGGGCGTGCTCGCAGGGGTTGGCACGATGGACGGCGCAAGCGTCGGCGACGCGGTTGGTTGCCGGGCAAATTCCGGCGGTTTCGTTATGAACGTCAAGCGCCACAGCCAGCCCGCCAGCACGACGAGCAACAATGCCGCCAGCGCCAAGCCAAACGTGGGCACGGGCGCGAATGAGCGCCGCCAGCGTTCACGCCAACTTGTTTTCGCTGTGACCGGCAATGGCGCTTCAATTTTCACTACATCGTCCGCTGCGGTGAACGCCCGCAAGTCGTCAACTGCCGCCGCGCATTGCGCACAGGTGGCCGCGTGATCGGTGGCGAAGGCTTGTTCCACCGGGGCGAGCGTTTCATCCACATAAGCCGCCAGTTGCGCGAAAGTCAGGTGCGGCGGCGCGTCCGGCAACGCGGTTTGCAACTCCGCGTGCAGCGCGAGGGCCGAACCGGACAGCGCCGTTTCAAGCGACTGGCGGCAGGTGGCGCAAGCGCTCAAATGCGCGTCCAGCCGCAGCAATTCGGCGGGCGGCAAGCGCTGCTGCCCAAATGCCAGGAACTGTTGTTCTGTCAGATGCTCTGCCAATGTTTCCCCATTCTGTTTGCGGCGGCGTAGGAGCGGTCAACCAGGTATGTTGGCGAAAACCGTGTCGTATTACCGCCCGTCAGAAAAAACCGCGCAAGCGCCGCGTCAACCGTTCGCGTCCGGCTTTGCGCGCGTTGATGACCTGTTGCCGCGTCAGCGCCAGCAAATCGGCGAGGGCCGCGTCTTCCAGCGGCAGTTGCGGCCACAGCGCGGCCAATTGTTCGAGCGGCATGGCCAGCGCGGCGGCCAGTTGCGGCAGGCTGGCGACGCCCAGGGCGGGAAAGAGCGCGATACATCCGTGCCCGCCCGCGTCGCGCAAATTGAGCAGCAACGCCAGGCGCTGTTGCAACGGAAGCTGTTGCAACTCTTCCCACAGCCGTTGCAAGAAGAGTCGTTTTTCCACTTGCCAAGCCACATCCTCGCGCGACACAGCTTCAAGGATTTCGCCGCCCGCTTCTGTCGTCGTCGAAACCGGCGCTTCGTCGCGTATGTGCAAGAGCGCGGCGCTCAAGCGCACCAGTTCCCCCAACTCAATCGGCAAATCGGCGCGGGCAAAGAGCGCCGCCAGAAAGTCGCTGAACCCGGTCACGCCCTGCACCGCGCCGTGGCGTCCAACCCAGGCGCGCAAGTCTTCATCGTCGCGCAGTTGTTGCAAGCCAGCCGCCCCCAAGCAATCGTTGCGCCCGCGCCACTGCGCCAACCCGCTCAACCAGCGTTTCAACACGTCCGGCCCCGCTGCTGGCCAGAGCGCCAGTTGAGGCTTGCGCGTCAACACGTATTGCAAGCGGTTGCGCAAGGCGTTGCGTTGCGGCGACTGGCGGCGCAACCAGCGGTAACAGACGCGGTACGCAATCGTCGCCGCCAACGCGCGCACATCGCCAATCGGCTGGCGGGCCGGTTGCGCACGGCATTTGTTCAAGGCGGCCAGGATTTCGGCGAGCGCCTCTTGCCTAAGGTCGGCGGCTTCCGGCACGTTTGTATCAAGGCGCAACTTGAACCGTATGACGCCCACAATGACAGGCTCAATTTCAATCGTGATGAGTTGTGTCAGCCGTTGCTCTGCCGCTTCGTCGCTGCCGGCTTCCAGCCAGGGCGCGAGCAAACGGTCAAGCACGACGGCCTCTTGTTGCGTCATTGAAATCAGGCTGCGGTTCAGGGGGAAGTGTCTTACAGCGATTATGCGCGCACGATGGCATACATCAACTCATCCATCGTGACGCCTGCTTTGGTCACGGCCTGGCGCAAGCGCGCCTCGTATTGAAAGCCGGCCTTTTCCAGCACGCGCGCCGACGCGGGATTCCATTCGAGCACGCCGGCATAAATGCGCGCGAGGTCGAAATTGGCAAAGGCCCATTCCACCACGCCGCACACCGCTTCAGTCACCAGCCCGCGCCCCCAATACGTTTCGCCCAGCCAGTAACCAAGCTCGGCGGAGCGGTGATAAATGTCGTCGTGAAAGATCAGGCCGATGCCGCCGACGGCAGCGCCTTCGACCACGATGGCGAAGGTGGTGACGGGTTCTGCGTTGCGGGCGTGTTCGATCCAGCGTTCGGCGTCTTCCAGCGCATAGGGGTGCGGAAAGCGGTCGCGCACGTTGCGCCAGATTTGGTAGTTGTTGGCGTGCAAGGCCAGCGCTTCCGCATCGCCAGGTTGCCAGGGGCGCAGCGTGCAGTGTTGCAGTTTGATCTCCATCGGCGTCTTCAAAATCCTTGCGCGGGAAAGTCCGGCGCGCGTTGCAGCCAATTGTCCGCCGGATAAGCGCACGCGCCATCCACCAAATGCAGCGTGTAGGCGTGGCGCGAATGCGGCGAACGATTCGCGTAACTCAGATGCGGCAACAACCCGTGCAATACGACCAGCGTGCCTTGCGGCACTTCCAACGGAATTAAGCCGTCTTGCTGAAACGGTGTGTCGTCCAGCGTTTCAAACTTTGTCCCTCCCTGGCCGTCGCGGCTGAAGCGTTTTTTCAGTCCCAGTTTGTGCCCGCCCGGCAGCGCCCACAGACAACCGTTCGCTTGCGAAGCGTCTTCGAGCGCGAACCAGAAGCCGGTCACGCTGAGCGGTTCGGTGTAAAGAAAGGTCGCGTCCTGATGGCAGACGACTTCACCGCCGATGTTGGGCTGTTTGAAGATATACATGGATTGCAGCAGCAAGGGCTGTTGATAGCCCAGCGCGCGCGCAACCCCGGCCAGCGCGGGCTGGCGCGAAAATTGATTGAAGACCGGATCGAGATCGTGCAGCGCGTGGCCGATCTTGTTGATCGAATGCTCCTTGCGCTGGCGCAAGCGCCCGTGTGCGTCGAAGGCTTCTTCCTCAAAGAAAAAGCGCACCTGATTGCCCGAAGTCAGAAAGTATTCGTCGCTGGTGCGCGTCTGTTCGTGTGTCGAGAAGATCGAACTGACGCCCTGCGGATCGAAGTCCGCCACCAATTGAGCGGCGCGCGCGCGCAGGCGTTCGCACGCGGAGCGGCTGGCAAAGCCTGGCAGCACCAGAAAGCCGTCGCGTTCGTAAGCCTGTAATTGCTGTGTGGTGAGTTCGGTCATAGCTGTCGGGCATTTTGTGCTGAGCGCGGTTGAAAGTGAAGCGCGCCGCGGAAGAGTCTTAACGCCAAGACGCCGAGGACGCCAAGCAAGGGCCGGGAAAGCTGCTGACAGTTCGTCATCTTCTTGGCAGGCTTGGCGTCTTGGCGTTTCATTTTCCCAGTGTGAATTGCCTGCGGATGAACAAACCTGTTGTGTCTGGTCAGCAACAACGCTGTGCTAAACTTCGCCCGCCATGAAAACCACGGAAGCCCGCGCACAATTCGCCCTGCAAGTCGCGCGCAATGATGACGAACTGGAACTAGACCGCGCCGCGCTGTTGCTGGCGGCGGAAGAATATCCGCAACTGGAACTCGACCCCTATCTGGCGCAACTCGATGACTGCGCGGCCCGCGCGCGCAGCAACGATGACGCTTATGCTTCACCAATCACGCGGCTGTTGCGGCTGAACGATGTGCTCTTCGGCGAACTGGGCTTTCGCGGCAATCGCGAAAACTACTTCGACGCGCGCAACAGCTATCTCAGCGACGTGCTCGACCGGCGCACCGGCATCCCGATTACGCTCGCGGTGGTTTATCTGGAAGTCGCGCGCCGTTTGGGGCTGCGCGTGTTGGGCGTCGGCATGCCCGGCCATTTTCTGGTCAAGTATCAGGACGCAGACGACGAAATCCTGCTCGACCCTTTTCACGGCGGACGGCTGCTCTCAGAGGAAGATTGCTTTCAGATGGTCTTGCAGATGTATCAAGGCAAGGTGGTCTTTGAACGGTCATTCTTAAACGCGGTCGGCAAAAAGCAAATCCTCACGCGCATGCTGCAAAACCTCAAAGGCATTTATGCGCGCGCCGCCGACCATCACAAAACGCTGGGCGTCATCGAACGCGCCCTGCTCATCGCGCCCGACGCGCTGAATGAAGTGCGAGATCGCGGTTTGATTTACGCTGCGCTGGGACGCTTCAATCCGGCGCTGGCCGATCTGGAAAGTTATTTGCGGCGCGCGCCCGTGGCCAACGATGCAGCGGCGATCAAA
>JANOWX010001012.1:0-4067 GCA_031418175.1 Acidobacteriota bacterium
CGCGCGCTTCATCAGGCGCGCGGCCAAGACAGCGGTGCTTTGCTGCCTGCTGACAGCGATCACCAACGCGCACAACTTCATTCCGCATTCCGCCTTCCGCCTTCCGCATTCGCACAAGTTTCACGCCACCATCGCTCAAATTGAATACAACGCCAAAGAACAAGCTGTCGAAGCCGTCATCCGTTTCTTCGCCGATGATTTTGAGACGGCCATCAGCCAGCACGCCAAACGCGAGATCAAATTCAACACGCCGCAGTCATTGAAAGACAAAGCCAACAACGAAGCTGTCTTTAGCTACGTGCGCGAACGCTTTGAGTTGAAAGGCAAGAATGGCAACGCCGTCAAACTCACCTGGGTCGGGATGGAAATGCAGGCCGAGATGATCTGGGTGTATGTCGAAGGCAAGCTGCCAGGCGGCTTGAGCGGCGCGCAACTGCGCAACCGCGTGATGCAGGAACTCTTTGACGATCAGGTCAATATCGTCAATTTCAAGTTTGATGGGAAGCAGACCGGGACGATGTTCAATGTGCAGGATGGGTTCAAGGTGGTGCCGGAGAAAAAGTGAGCGGTCACAACTTTGACACGGATGGCGGGACTACCTACATTGTTACCGGAATAATTCAATGCGGAGGATTGAACAATGGCTGTTACGGTTACCCTGGAAATTGAAAATTTGGTCAATGAACAACTCGCCAGTGGTTTGTATGCTTCAGCCAGCGAAGTCTTGCGTGAGGCCTTACACCTGTTGCAACAACACAATGAATTGCGCCGCGAAATCGCCGTGGGAGCGGAGCAACTGAAGCGGGGCGATTACAAGGACTATGCATCGGTGGATGAGTTGTTGGACGATATTCAAACGCGCGGCCAAGCCCGGCTGGCAGCTTCCCACTACAAAGGGATGTTTGACGTTTAGACCAAGCGCGCCGCTTCCTCCGCTTGCTTTCGCGCCAATCCTTCACGCCCATCGTAGCTGATGAATTTCGGCAACAGCAGCGCCAGCACGCCGCACCCGATCACACACAGCACGCCGCCCGATACGACCGACGCGCGCAAGCCAAAGGCGCTCGCCACCAAACCCGCTTCGGCATTGCCCAGATACGGCCCGGTCAAATAGCTGATCATCTCGATGCCGGCCAGCCGCCCGCGCAAATGATCGGGGATGGTCTGGTTCCACATCGTCATGCGAAAGATGCCGCTGACCGTATCTGCCGCGCCCGCCAGCGCCAGAAAGGCCAGCGCCACCCACAACTGCGTCGCCAACCCGAAGCCGACTATGCCCAGTCCCCAAACCGCCGCGGCCAGGGTCACCGCCAATCCGTGTTTGTGCACGCGCTCCGTCCAGCCCGATGTCAGGCTGACTAGCAGCGTGCCCAGCGGCGGCATCGCATAAAACAATCCGACCGAAGCGTTGCCATAGCTTCCATAAAAGTTGGCGGCAATCGCCGGAATCAGCGCGACGGGAATGCCGAAGAACATGGCGTTGATGTCTATCAGGTAGGTGCCCAGCAATTCCTGCCGCCGTCGCGCATATTGCCAGCCCGCACGAATCGTTTGCCAACTGGGACTCTCGGCGTTTTCGGGCGGCGCCACCGCGCGCATCAACCAGAGCATCAGCAGCGAAATGATGAACGTCGCGCCATCAAGCGCAAAGGCCACTGCCGCGCCCAAACCCGCCACAATCAGGCCCGCCAGCGATTGGCCGATGATGTAATTGAAACTGTAGCGAAACATCGTCAAAGCGCCCACGGCGGTCATCTGATCGGGCGCGACCAGCCGCGCGGTCAGGGCTTCGAGCGCGGGGCGGTGCAAGCCGTTGAAGGCGGCAAAGAGCGCCGCCATCGTGAACAGTACCCAGACGCGCGGTTGCGGCAACAGCGCGTTGCACGTCAGCACCGCGCAACACAGCAACAGCGCCGTTTCGGCCAGCAATACCAACCGGCGGCGGTCAAGGTAATCAGCCAGCGCGCCGCCGGCGAAGGCCATAAAAAACATCGGCACGAATTCGGCGACGCCCAGCATGCCCACGGCAAACGTGGATTTGGTCAACTGATAAAGCTGCCACGGCAAGACCACATAACTCAGCGCTGAACCGAACATCGAAACGAACTGGCCGGTGTAAAGCAGCCGGAACTCGCGTGAGGTTTTGAGCGGCGTCAGATCAAGCGTCAGCGCGCCGAAGAGGCTTTGTTTGTTGGTGGCGGGATGGTTGGCAGGCTGATCGCTCATGGCTCGTTTTCCGTGCGGCGCACCGCTTTGCCATAGCCGGACACATATGATTCGCCATCACGAATCGCCAGTTCGCCGCCGACAATGACGTGTTCGATGCCTTGCGGAAATTGCCTGGAGTCTTCAAACGTCGCGCAATCCAGCACCACGCTGGGGCTGAAAACAACGAGGTTGGCTTTTGCGCCGTCTTCGATTTTGCCGTAGCGGTGAAGCTGAAACGTTTCCGCCGCCAAGCCTGACATTTTGCGCACGGCCTCCGGCAACGAAAGCAAATTCTGTTCGCGCACGTAACGGCCCAGGATGCGCGGATAAGTGCCATAAGCGCGCGGATGGGGTTTGCCGCCCAACAAGCCGTCGGTGCAAACGTTGACGTAAGGCTGTTGCATGATTTTGCAAACCACTTCTTCCGACTGGCTGAACGAGATCATCCCTACGCCCATCCGTTCGGCCAGCAACAGATCAAAGGCGAACTCGGCGGCTTCTGCTTCGCTGACCTGATCGGTTTGGTTTTTCAGACAAGCCGCCTGCGCCAGGTTTTTGCCGAGGTAATCGGGATGATTGCCCGATGGGATGTCGGGGATGACGATGCCCTCAGGCCCCGACCATTTCCAGAAGTTGTCCCATTCCGAACGCGAACGGTCGAGCATGGCCGCGCGCAGCTTGCCGCGTTCATCCGCGCTGGCCAGGCGTTTCAGCGTTTCTTCGACGCCGCCCGCGTGCGCCCACGGCGGCAAGATCGCGCCGAGCATCGTCGAACCGGCGATGTATGGATATTGATCCGCCGTCAGCCGCACGCCCTCGCGTTGCGCCCCTTCGATCAGTGCCAGCACGCCGTCAATGCGCGTCCAGTTTTCGCGCCCGGCGATTTTGAAATGCGAGATGTGCACGCGCACGCCTGACGCCTGGCCAACCGCGATCATTTCGGCGACGGCGTCTTCGATGTAATCGCTCTCGCTGCGCATGTGGACGACGAAGATGCCATCGAACTCGGCCACAGTGCGGCACAGTTCGATCAACTCTGCCGTATCGGCAAAACAGCAGGGCGGATAGATCAAGCCGGTCGAAAGCCCCAGCGCCCCCTCGCGCATGGATTGGCGAATGAGTTCCTGCATCGCGGCGATTTCGTCGGGCCGCGCGCGCCGGTCTTCCATCCCCAGCACGCTCAATCGCACGGCGCCGTGCGGCACCAGATACGCGCAATCAATGGCGGGCCGCGCGCGTTCGAGCGCCGCCAGATATTCGCCCACCGTTTCCCAATCCCACGCGCGACCCAGTTCGCCGTCCAGCCCGGCCAGCGAGCGCGCCACCGCAGGCTGATCTTCTTTCCGAATCGGCGCAACCGAGATGCCATCCTGCCCGAAAACTTCCAGCGTGATGCCTTGCCGGATTTTCATGGGCAGTTCCGGCTCAACGAGCACGCGCAAATCGGAATGGCTGTGCGTATCAATGAAACCGGGCGCGATGACGAGGCCCTTGCAATTCAACTCCTCCATCGCGTGCAGCGAATTCGGCGCGTCAATCGCCAGAATGTAGTTGCGGCGAATCGCCACGTCCGCCGGATACAACCCGCGCCCCGTGCCATCGGCAACCAGCCCGTTTCGCAAAACCAGATCAGGCGTTTTCATGATTTACCTCAGCGCAGTTCCGTGCCGGGACAACCGCGACTCCAGATGCCGCTTCACGGCGGGCCATTCACTGACAAGGATGCTGTACATCACGCTATCGCGCACAGTTCCATCGCGGCGCGCCAGATGATGGCGGAGGATGCCATCTTTCTTCGCGCCCAGCGCCTCAATCGCGCGTTGCGAGGCGAAGTTGAAATTGTCGGTGCGCAGCCCGAC
>JANOWX010001013.1:0-4587 GCA_031418175.1 Acidobacteriota bacterium
CAGGATGGACAGGATTTACTGCTGGATTTACAGGATTCAAACTGCCCAGTGCTGACCAAGTGTTCAACCCTTTCCTGTTAATCCTCTTAACAATCTTGTTAATCCTGTCTAGACCTGCTTATTTTTGCCGGTGAACTTACCTGCACGGATGCCGGGTAAGCTCAAAGCTGAACCAGGCTCCGTCGCGGCATCTTACGTTCACTTTATGATCAAAACTTTGGAATGGACTGAAACCGGCGTCGTCATGATTGACCAACGGCGCTTACCCACGGAAGAACTCTACCCCGTCTTTCGCACTTATGAAGAAGTCGCCTGGGCGATCAAAGAAATGGTCGTGCGTGGCGCGCCGGCCATCGGCGTTGCTGCTGCTATGGGTATTGCTCTCGGTGCGCGCGCTGCCCAGACTGAAGACGCGCAAGAATTCGAGCTTGCTTTCGATAACATTTGCCAAGTCCTCGGCGCAACCCGTCCGACTGCCGTCAATCTTTTCTGGGCGATTGAACGCATGCGCAAGCTGTACGCTGAACTGCAAAGCTCTGGCGCCACGCTCGCTGACATCCGCGCGCGGCTGATCGAAGAAGCCAATCGCATGCACGCCGAAGACATCGCCGCCAATCAAGCCTTGGGCCGCCACGGCGCGGAATTGATCGCCGATGGCGCGACCGTCCTGACGCATTGCAATGCCGGTGCGTTGGCGACGGCCGGCTACGGCACGGCGCTCGGCGTCATTCGCGCCGCTGTCGAAGCGGGCAAGCGCGTCGCCGTGTTTGCCGATGAGACGCGCCCGTTTTTGCAAGGCGCGCGGCTGACCGCTTGGGAACTGCACAAAGACAACATCCCGGTCACGCTGATCACCGACAGTATGGCCGGCCATTTCATGAAGGCGGGCCGGATTGATTGCATCGTCGTCGGCGCTGACCGCATCGCCTCCAACGGCGATGTCGCCAATAAAATCGGCACTTACTCCGTCGCCGTGCTGGCCAAAGAAAACAACATTCCGTTTTACGTCGCCGCGCCCATCTCCACGCTGGACTTGAGCATCCCTTCCGGCGACCACATCCCCATCGAAGAGCGCACGCCGCTGGAAGTCACGCATATCAAAGATGTCCAACTCGCGCCCGCTGGCATACAAATCGCCAACCCCGCGTTCGACGTGACGCCCCATCGCTATGTCGCCGCGATCATCACCGAACGCGGCGTGGCGCGCGCGCCTTACACCGAAAGTTTGCAGCGGCTGGCCGCCGGCGCCTAACCACGAAAGCTATGAGATCAACCACACGCGTCGGCGTTTACGTTGACGTCGCCAACATCAATCGCAATGGCGGCTTCGGCATGGGTTACGAAATCATGCGCGAATTCGCCTGCCGCGATTCGGCTGAAGCGATGCGGCTCAACGCCTATGTTAGTTACGACGCCGAGAAGGCGCGGCGCGACAATTACTATCGCACCCGCACCAACAGCTTCTTTTCGGTGCTGCGCGATTTCGGCTACAAGGTGATCCAGAAAGAGGTCAAGTGGTTCACCGACGAAGATGGCAACCGCGTCGCCAAGGCCAACGCCGATCTCGACCTGGCCGTGGACGCGCTCTTGCAATCTGAAAACCTCGACCGCGTCTTGTTGGTCACGGGCGACGGCGATTTCGTGCAAGTCGTGCGCGCCCTGCAAAACAAGGGCTGCCGCGTCGAAGTCGTCGCCTTCAAAAACGTCTCGAACGAATTGCGCCGCGAAGCCGACCTGTTTCTTTCGGGCTATCTGATCCCCAACCTGCTGCCCGTCGAAGCCGTCAACGGTGAAGCCAATCAATGGGGCGAACTGAACCAGCGCGTGCGCGGCATTTGTTACTATCACAAAAATGATTTCGGCTTTTTGCGTTTTCTCAAACGCATTGACACCAACCTCTGGATCACCGACCCCAAGCATCCCGATTCGCCCTACGGGACGGCCTGGTTTCACGACACCACGCTGCCGCAGGGCTTCAACACCAACGACCTGCCTAGCCGCCGCTACATCTTCGAATTCAAACTCGCGCGCGCCGAGAATGACAAAGGCTTCCGGGCACTGGAAATTGAATTGCTGGCCGAGCAGTAACCGCCATGCCGATGCAAAGCCGCCACGTCCCGATGACTGTCGCAGAGTACGAACTGCTGCCGTTTGAGCCGGGCTGGAAATGCGAATACTACGATGGGCAGGCGCATTTCACGCCGCGCTATCATCCGGTCATCACGCTGCTGCAAGTCGGCCCGCGCGCATTCACCGTGCCTTACCCGCTGCGCCCTGCTGAAACGGATGATGCCGAAAAGCTGGCCGAAGTTTACGCGCTCGCTTTCGGCGCGACCCTCGAGTATTGCGATTACACCGACGAAGGAATGCGCAAGGCCGCCGAGCGCGCCTTGCACGAACATTTCACGGGCGAACGCGGCAACCCGCTGGCGGCCTCGCGCGTCGCCGTTGATCCAAACAATCCAAACCGGCTGATCGGCGCCGCCCTGCTGCTCACCGGCCGCGAATGCGCCCGGCTGGATTTGCTCTTCGTGCAGCCCGACTGGCAGGACCGCGGCCTCGGCGTCGCCTTGGTCTCCGACGCGGTCAACCATTTGTATTTTTACGGCGAGCGCCGCTTGATGAGCCGTTACCACATCGGCAACGACGCCAGCCGCCGCTGGCATCAGCAATTCGGCTTTGTCGAAGAGCCTGACCTGCAACGCGCGCGGCTGTACTTGCGCGCCACGCAAAGCGAACTCTGGCGGCGCACACAGTTGAACGAGTTGACGGCCACGGAGCGCGCCCGTTTGGAGGGTGAACGCGAGCAGTGGCAAACGCAGGTTGAGGAATTAGAGCGCGTCGCCAAAACGCAGGGCTTCGAGGCGGTCTGCCCGGATTATCGCTGGCTCTGACGGGCAAGGCCTCGGCACTGACAAGGGCGGCGGAGTGCCGTATACTGCGGCGCGTCGTTGGGAGTGTCCACGACGTTAGATTTGAGATAGAGGCGCATATCACTCGGAAATGATGACTCGTAAATTTTGAGGAGGCCCCACATGGCAAAATCGCAAAACAAAGAATCGAAGGACGAGAAAGACAAAAGCGCACTGGTTGGCCGCATTCGCAAAGTGGTCAAGAAATCGCGGCGCAAGTTGGGTGAAGCGAAGTTCGAGAAAGAACTGCAACGCACGATCAGCTTCTTGACCGAATTGCGCGACCGCCTGAACGAAGCGCCCGCCAAGCCCGCCAAAGCGGCCAAACCCGCGCAAGCTGCCGGGAATGGCAAAGACAACGCTGTCAGTCCAAAAAACGCCAAGCCCAAAGCTGCCGCCCCAGCGGCAGCCAAAGCGGCTATCGGCGCCAAGGCTATGGCCAAGCCCAAAGCGCCAGTCAAAGCAAAAGCAGCCAGGTAATGAAACACGCGTGATGGCAATCTTGCTGGATTCGTTTTTCAACCCGGAGCGCGGCCCACGCCGGTTTTGGAATCGGCGTTGCGGGCATTTGACCTCTGACGATTCGCTGCTTGAGTTGTTCGATTTCGCGGCTGAGTTGCGCTTGAAACGCGAATGGGTGCAGGCCAAATCCATCATCCATTTCGACCTGACTGATCCGGAATACGAATTTGCCTTGCAGATCGGCGCCCAACTGGTTAGCTCGCGCGAATTGGTGCAACGCGCCATTCGCCTGACGTCGCGCGGCTTCGGGCGGTTGTTGCCGCCGGATGAATTAGACTTATTGGCCCCGCTAGTGGCGCGCCGCTGGCAAGGGAAACGTTGAAGCGCACGAAGACGCCAAGATGTCCGACAAGCTGCCAGCTTGTCGCGGGCTTGTGAGTCGAAGCGCCAGCGGGGGCAGCCACGACCTTGGCCTAGAGAATCTCCGTTACCTCAAATGGTCACGGGTCAAAAGTTCGACAAGCTGGCAGCTTGTCGAACATACAAGGAGCATTGACTGTGGGTGATGTGAATATCGGCAAGATCGTCATGATGTTCGTGGTGTTTCTCTTCTCAACGGCCTGCCACGAAGCCGCGCACGCCTGGACGGCCTGGAAATGGGGCGATTCGACGGCGAAGGATTTAGGCCGTGTGACGCTCAATCCCATTCCGCACATTGATCCCATTGGCACTTTGCTGCTGCCGCTGATGGTGCTGTTTATGACGGGTGGCGCCGGGATCATGGGCTGGGCCAGCACGCCCGTGGACAAATCGCAAATGCGCGATCCGAAGTGGGGCGATTTTTGGACTTCAGCCGCCGGCCCGCTGACCAATCTGGGCTTGGCCATCATCAGCCTGATTGTGCTCAAAACCGTGCGCACGTTCCTGGGCGGTTCACTCGGCGAATACACCGAAGCGGTCGCCTTTTTGCTGGTCACGATGGTGTGGATGAATCTCTTTTTGATGGTGCTGAATTTTCTGCCGATTCCGCCGCTGGATGGCGGGCACATGCTGGAGAGCGTATTGCCGCCCCGCATGGCTGAAGTGTTTGAACAGATCCGCCCGTTCGGATTGATTATTCTGATTGCGGTCAGCGCCTCTGGTATGCTGAATAATCTGACCGATCCGCTGATTCGCTGGGCCTTTTCGATTCTTTAGCTACGTGAAAGCGGCC
>JANOWX010001014.1:0-4031 GCA_031418175.1 Acidobacteriota bacterium
GCCAATGTGGCGGCGGATTGCAGCGCGGCGGCGGGCCTGAACACGCCAGTTGTGATGACGGTTACGGATGGCAATGGCTTGACGATGACGGCCAACCTGAACATCACCGTCACCCTGCAACTTTACAGCGCAACCGGGGGAACGATTGACAATTTCGTGGGAGCGACCGAAGCGGCCACCAGACGAGCGGCGTTCAGCAATGCCTTTCCCCAACCCGCCAATCCGGCGTGGAAGAGGTTTGACGCGACAACCGCCAATCGCTTGCTCGGTTACAGCTTCAAGAATCTGCCCAGCAACATCGTCAAAGCGGAACTGATCGTGCGCATGAAACCCCAGGGCGCGGCATCGGCGGATGACAGCTTTAATCTGGGGTTGATTACGCCGGGGAGCACCTTCGCCTACACCCGCACGATTGCCAATTTGCCAGGCACCGGGGGAACTTGGGTCAACAATGCGCCCGTCACGTTCACCCTCGATCTAGCCAATCTGCCGGGCGGCGGCAATCTGTTGGCGAAGATCACGACGGACAAGTATCTGGATGTCCTGATTCGTGAAGACACGGCGGTGGATTACATGAAGTTGCGGTATTGGACTTGTCCGCCCGCGCCGATGTTCCGGGGGACACAATTTGCCGCGCAAGGTCAGGCCACGGTGGCGATTGCGCCGAATGGCAGTTTGCTCATCGGCAATTTTGGCGGAGGCGGCAATGACGGGGCGGCCTTTAACATGGGTGCGCCGCTGCTGTCGGCGGGAGCGGGGGTGTCATTCGTGCCGGACGGTGGGCAGATCATTGAGACTCCCGGTGGCGAACTGAATCTGAGGATCGGCGGCCAATTCAACGGCATTGATCAAACCCTGGGGACAGTGAAGCTCAAGACGGCGCTGACGGCCAACGACAAAGACACGCTAAGCACGGACTTTTCGCCGCTCGGGGTTAGTTCCTATCTGGTGGAGGTCTATAGCGGAAACACCTTGGTGAATACCTTCAGCGGTCACTCCGGGCAAAATATCGGCTACCAAAACTGCCCCTCTTTGTTGGCTCCAACGTCCAAGAGCATACAGGGTATTGATGTTAATGTTAGGAAGACGCCGAATAACAGTACTAAACCCAATGCTAGATTTACCTTCGGCGGCTGCACCCAGTTTGATTTTGGCGCGGGCTACGGGGTGAGCCAGGGCGACAGGCTGGAGCTATCCAGTGTCAATGAAGTGAGCTACACCGAGAGTTGCGTGCTCAGCCAAGCCAGCATCACGGGCACCAACTATGGCCAGTTCGCGCTGAGCGCACTGAATGTCATCGCGCTCAATCAGACCTTCCAAACCCTCGGCGCTGCCCACCTCGAACCCTTCGGCGATACGGTGACCATCTCCAATATTGGCTCAAGCGGTGCGGACGGCACGAGCTTTCTTTATGGTTACCCGACGACGGTAGGTAATATCAGCCTTTTGCCATTCGCCGACCTTCCCGAAGGGGCGTACTTACGAGCCAGTATGCGTGGCACGCTCAACAGCATCGCCGATCAAGTGCTGGGCACAACGCGGGAAACCAGGTCGGCGACCGGGTATGTGGTGACGAACGACTTCGGCGCCTTGACTCCCGCCACGCGCAAAGTCAAGGTCTCAAACAATGGCGTCTCGGTGATCGTGGTTGACGGCTTCAACGGGGCAGTAGACGCCTCGGCCAGTTGGATGACGTATACGCGATCCAAGTCGAGTACGCCCGCACCACTGACCGCGCCCAATGCGTCTCAGACAGCCCGTACCAAGCTCGGCGGCCAGACTTCAAACACCATGACTTTGGCTGCCTCCTATCCGGCCAACACGGTCTTCAAAATCAATGGCACTGATTACGTGGGCGACCAACTGGAATTCAGCGCCGTCGGCGTGAACGGCACGGCCATCGGCGACTTCTCCGCCTTTGAACTGACGGCGGCTGACATCCCCGAATTCACCATCCTGGAGGTGCAAACCATCCCGGCTGACAATCCGCCCACCATCACCGCCGCCACAGCCGTCACCCGCCAGGCGGGCAGCCCCGGTTCAACCTCGACCATCGCCAACGTCAACGACACCGAAGACGCCGAGAACACCCTGAGCGTCAAGGTCAACAACGCCGTGACCGCGACCGTCAACGGCGTCACCATTTCGGGCCTCAGCGTAGACAGCAAAGGCGTCGTCACGGCCAACGTCGTCGCCAACTGCGGCGCGACAAACGCCAGCTTCGCCTTGACCGTGACCGACAGCGGCGGCACCCCAATCAGCGCCAGCTTCGACGTGACGGTTACGCCCAACCCGGCCCCGGTGCTGAGTTACACCACGCCGCAAACCGTCGCGGCGGGCGGCGCACTGACGATCAATCCACTGACCGGCCCCACCGACAACGTCGGCGTCAGCGGCATCGTGGTGCAAAACGCGGGCACATACACTGGCGGCATCACGGTCAACAACGCCACTGGTGTCGTCACGCTGAGCGGCGCGAGACCCGGCGGCACGCATACGATCACGATTCGCACCACGGACAATTGCAGTGTGCCGACCGATGCGACCTTCACGCTGAACGTCACTTGCCCCACCATCACCGTCAATCCGGCGGCGCTGGTGAATGGCTTTGTCGGCACGGCGTATAACCAAACGCTGACGGCGACGGGCGGAACTGCGCCATATTCGTTCGCCGTCACGACAGGCAAGCTGCCGGGCGGGTTGACGCTGGCGAGCAGCGGCGCATTGACCGGGACACCAACGACGACAGGCACGTTCAACTTCACTGTGACCGCGACGGACGCGAACGGCTGCACGGGCACGCGCGCGTATCCGGCCATCATCAGCGGCAACGGCTTGCAGTTCTATCCGCTGCCGCAACCGGTGCGCTTGCTCGAAACACGCGCGGGCTTAAACGGTTGCACAACACCCGGCGTGCCGATCAATGCGAATGGCACGTTGACGCTGCCCGCGCGTACCACTTGCGCAGGCATTCCGGCAGCGGCGGCGGCGGTGACGGGTAACATTACCGTCGTACCAACGGGGCCGGGCTTCCTGACGTTGTTCCCGAGCAGCGCCACGCAACCCACCGTGGCGAATTCCAATTTCGGCGCGGGTGAAATCACCAACAACGTTTTCACCGTCGGCCTGGGCGCGGGCGATGGCGCGTTCAAGATTTTTGCCAGCGCGACCACGCACGTGATCGTGGACGTGACCGGTTACTACGCGCCGCCGGGGACTGGAGGACTGTACTTCCACACGCTGGCGACGCCGGTGCGCTTGCTCGAAACGCGCGCGGGCTTGACCGGCTGCATCGCACCGGGCACGCCGCTCGTGGGGACGGGCAATCCGAATGCTGATCCGAATTTGGACTTGTCGTTGCAGGGGCGTTCGCCCGTCGCCGCGCCGTGCAATTCGATTCCGGTAACAGCACAAGTGCTGGTTGGCAACGCGACATCAGTGTTACCAACGGGCGGCGGTTACTTGACGATTTATCCGAGCGGCGGGACGCGGCCCACGGTGGCGAGTTCGAACTATGCGGGCAGCGATGTGATCAACGGCCCGTTCGCGGTCAAGCTGGGCGCGGATGGCAAGTTCAAGATTTACACCTTCGCCACGACACATCTGGTCGTGGACATCCTCGGCTATTACAGCGCGGATGTGAACGATGCGAACGGTGCGGGCTTGCTCTTCAATCCGCTGCCGAGCCCGGTACGCCTGCTCGAAACGCGGCCTGACCTGCCGGGCCTCACGCTGACGGGTTGCACGCGCACGAACGCGGCCATCGTGGGGAACTTGACGACGGCAACGCATACGCAAATGGCCGCGAACTTCTGCGGCCTGCCCACCGCCGCGCAAGCTGTCGTCGGCAATGTGTCGGTGGTCAACACTACGGGCGCGGGCTTCCTGACGCTGTTCCCGGCGAATCTGACGACCGCGCCTTTGGTGGCTACGTCGAATTATCCCGCGCCGGCGACGTTTGGTTACAACCGGCACTTCTTTGTGGGCCTGAGCCCGGCGGATGGCAAGTTCAAAGTGCTGACGCAATTCAC
>JANOWX010001015.1:0-2456 GCA_031418175.1 Acidobacteriota bacterium
CAGGATGGACAGGATTTACTGCTGGATTTACAGGATTCAAACTGCCCAGTGCTGACCAAGTGTTCAACCCTTTCCTGTTAATCCTCTTAACAATCTTGTTAATCCTGTCTAGACCTGCTTATTTTTGCCGGTGAACTTACCGTACCGGTTTGGAGCAGAAGCGATGTCTGAACTCAGCAGTCCACACGACAAATTCTTTAAGAAAAGCTTCGAGCGGCGCGAGGTGGTGTCGGATTTTCTCTTCCACTACTTGCCGTCCGACGTGGTAGCCGATTTGGATTTGCGTGCGCCGCAGTTGCAGAAAGACACCTTCGTTGATCCGGTGTTGCGCGAGCATTTCTCCGACTTACTCTACCGCGTGCGGTTCAAACGCGGCGGCGCGGCGTTCGTATACTTGCTCTTTGAACATAAGAGCACGCCCGAGGAGTTGGTGGCGTATCAGGTGTTGCGCTACGAGGTGCTGGCCTGGGAGCCGCTGGCGCGCGCGGCAATGAAGAAGCCCGGTAAGAAGCGGTTGCCGCCGATCTTGCCGATCGTGATTTATCACGGGCCGCGCCCGTGGCAGGTGCCGCGCAACTTCAGCGGCGTAATCGAATGGCATGGGTCGGAGTCGTTCCGGCGCTTCGTACCGGAGTTCATGTATTTGCTGCTCGATCTGTCGGCCTTCAGCGAAGCGCAGATCGTGGGCGCGGCGATGTTGCGGGTGTGTTTGCTGGTGTTGAAGCACGCTTACGACGGCGATTTGATCGAACACTTGCCGACGCTGGTGCGTCTGTTGCCGGTGCGCGAACAAGGTGCGTTAGAATACCTGGCGACGGTGCTGAAGTATGTGTCAGAGGTCGTGCGTCCGTTGACGCATGACGAATTTGAGGCAGTGAAGGAACAGCTTCCAACGGAAACAGGAGAAATTATGGAAACTTGGGCTTCCGCTTTGATGAAGGAAGGTAAACAAGCAGGCCGGCAGGAAGGCGGCGCGGAATTGACGCTGTATTTACTCCAAGAGCGGCTTGGTGCGTTGGGCGCGCGTACGCAGGCGCGCGTAGGCAAGCTCTCCTACGAGCAGTTGCTCGAATTGAGCAGAGCTTTGCTCAAATTCCAGTCACCGAAAGACCTGACGGCCTGGTTGCGGATGCAGGCGAATGGGCGCTCGCTGGCGAGTTGAGGTGAAGGCCTTGAATCTGCGTGGCTGGTTATTGGCGCTGGCGTTGTTGGCGGCGCTCTATTTCTGTTTGCCGGCGGCGCTGAACGCGGTCGCGCGCCAATTGATACGCGCCGACCCGCCCGCCGCGGCTGATGCCATCATCGCGCTCGGCGGCGATCCGCTTTGTCTGCGCGAGCGCCACGCGGCGGAACTCTATCATCGCGGCCTGGGCCGCAAGATCGTGATCGCGGGTTTGCCCTTCGCCTGGGGCGGCAATACGGGCGCTGCCAAGCGCCGTTATTTGATTTGCCGCGGTGTGCCGGATGCTGACATTGTGGTCTTGCCCGAGGCCACCAACACGCGGCAAGAGGCGAGCACTTTGCAGACGGTAATGCGGCAAAATCAGTGGCATTCGATGATTGTCGTGACGGCCCCTTTTCACTCGCGGCGCGCGCTGTTCACCATGGAGCGGCAGGCCGGGGAATTGAAATTCTTTTCCGCGCCGGTGCCGGCAGTGGCGCCCGAATGGCGGCCCGCGCAATGGTGGACGCGCCGGCGCGATGTCTTTATTACCGTGCGCGAATTTATTTCGTGGGGGAATACCTTGGCGGGTGGCTGGCAGTGAAGGGTAATTTGAAGCAGTGGGGGCGGCGCGTGTTGCAGGTCATGCTGATTGGCGGCGCGTTATGTTTGCTTGGGTTCTTTTCGTTGCCCTGGCTGGCCATCGGGCCGTCGGATACGCCCAGCAAAGCGGATGTCATCCTGCATTTTGCGGTGGATGAACGACTGAATGGGGATCAATACGTGGCCGAACTTTTCCGGCAAGGGCAGGCTGGACATATCCTCTGCCTCAGCACGCAAGCTTCCTGGGAAGTCTATCCCGCCGACTATGCCCGCGCGCATCTGCTCGAATTGGGTGTGCCGGCGGCGCAGGTTTCGACCTTGCACTTGCCCGCGACGCTTGATTGCCGGGCGCAAGTGATGCCGATTGTCGTGAACTATCTTAAACAACAAGGCTGGCGCAGCGCCTTGATGATCGTGGAACCGCCCGTGAGCCGGACGAATCGCCGTATCGCAACGCCGGTGTTTGCGCGGGCCGGGATTGCTTTGGCGCTCAGTTATTCGCCACACGATTATCAAATTGTGACGGCGAATTGGTGGCGCGAACACTGGAAAACTCAGAGCTTGTTTAGCGAGGCCTTGAATGCCGGGTTCGATTTTTTTTACGCCGAATGCTGGTAAGTTCCTCAGCAGAATCAAGCAGGTCTAAATCAGACCACACAAGATTGGTACGCCGGGACAGTACCGCGCGCGG
>JANOWX010001016.1:0-15764 GCA_031418175.1 Acidobacteriota bacterium
GCTCCGCCTAGCGATAGCGATAATCAAGCCACCTTTCCCAGCACTTTGATCAAGATTGAATAGCCTGGCACTATTGTATTCGCAACCATTTACGACAGGGTCAAGCCCAGCCTGTTGCCTATCTTGGGCCTTACAGGTTTGCCCAGCAACAGTCAGATTGGCCGCAAGCAGAAAATGGATGATCTTCATCGCCCTGTTACCTCAAGCTTGCTGATGGCACGTCAACAGAGAAATCACAGTTGCCGCATAACACGCTGACAATAGCAGTTCAATTTGGTTTGATCTCAACAGCCCGTCCTTCTTTAACTGTAAAGCACATATGTCCAGCTTTTGCGCCATAAACATGGACCAATAAGCAATATATTTTGTTCTCCTCTAGTTTCATTGGCGGTGAGTTTTCGGGAGATTTTTGCACGAAGCCTTCTGGCACTGTGCCGTATACGATTTCAGGAAGTTGCCACAGTGGTTTTTCAGCAGTAGGGCCAAAGGCCTTTAGTTCCCATAGCTGTTTTTTTGTTGATAGATCATTGGTGTCCAAATACGGGCCACTCAGGATAAGCATTGGGCTACTTCCCGTACCGGTCAACTTGAAAGATGGTGGATTGGTTGTTTGCGCCAAGCTTATTTTTGTATCAACCTCAATTGAACAACAGTAGAGAATATAAGGTGCTAGTAATAATAACAGCTTGTAATTCCCGGCCAACAGAAAACTTATCATTCTACTGGCTCTCATTTCTCCTCCATAAAATTATCGTCGAGGGTTGCATTCAGTTTGGAAGCCACTCAAGCAACACTTAATCGCTTAAATCGAATTTCATTTCGGTGTACGAGAAGCCGTTGTGGCGATTTGCCAAATCGCCCCGACCCGGAATCCGCCATCGGCACGGATGTGCGCAAGGAATTGGAACGGCGCGGCCACAAGCTGATGACGGCCTTCGGCGCATTTGGCGGGTATCAGGCGATTATGATTGATCCAGTGACGGGCGGGTCTGATCCGCGCAAGGATGGTTGTGCGACGGGGTGGAGAAATATTACTGCTGTAAGCTTGGTCTAGTAGTTGTTGCTTAATACGTTTTCTTTGTTAAGAAGAACCTGTCAATCATTTGCTAGAAACAAGTTTTTTCCATTTCCCTCTTAAGTCTCCTGAAAGATTGACAAGTAGAGGGATATTTTTCTTCTCGCATTCAGTACGTAGCTCTTCAATCAGCGCCGACTCTGACTGACGCCATTCTTTATCCTTATAAAGCCGGTAAATGTGTTCCGTCATCCATTGTCTTTCATCCGAAGTGTCTGGAATAGCATACGTCCAGCTTTGTATGAATATACCTCGCTTCCTTTTCTGTTCCGGCTGACGCTCGAAGACTGTAATTACCCCAGCGCTCCTGTCATAAGGTACGCTGATATCTATTTCGGTCGAAGCGGTCCCATCTTTAGTAATATTCCAAATCGCTGTTTTATTGTCCGCAAGACTTCCAACATCAACCGTAAATGCTGTTTCATCCCATACTCCTTCGGCCAATAACGTGTTCTGTTTACCAAGCTCAGATATGGCTTCCCTGCCATTTGATGCTCGTGCCTGAAAGAAATGTAAAACAGCAACTAGGCTTGCCGACAAAATGATAACAACGACAAGTAAATAAACGATGCGAGCTTTTCTATTTTCCATTTTTGCCTCACTTACTTCACTTAGGATTTGTCCAAAAATAACTTGTCCGTTTTCACATTGAGCAAAGTTAGCCAAAAGCGCCTAAAAAACGCGATTTGTAAAACGAAACGGACAAGTTATTTTTGGACAAATCCTTAGCAGCATGCAGTAGCTACCATTTAGAATATTTCTGTGAGTGAACGGCGGCGGCGCTCATCGCGCCGCACGCCGGTTTCGTAGTAGTGGCTTCCGACCACCACCACGACCAAAGGGGGGCACCGCCTCCCCTTTGGAAACCCCTCGCTTGGAATTCGGCGACCACCGCCAAAGGCGGTGGCTTTCGGTTAGTGGATCTAAAAATGCTTGTTTATTTCCAAGCTACGTTACAGTTGTTTTCACTCGAATGTTCAGACATCGCTTGCTGACGCAAAAGAAAATGGTTGTAAGCAAGCAGTAAATTGCTTGTGGCGGCAATTTACTGCTTACTTACTTAATAACTGATTCATCGCCTCATAACCTTTGCGTGTAAACTGAACCTATTGTGATGCAGTGTTGTTACACACTGGCAGTATTGTTGCTATCTGTGCCTTGCATCAGTGGCGTATGACCTAGTTGCCGCGTATATCCTGAGGGAATATCCTTTTTGCAGGATCCGCAGGAGGCTTTATTCCTACTCGTTTCAATATATAGCACGCCCAGCCTGTATAGTTAGACCCATAGCCTACATTGTCCCAGGAATACCACCCCCCGTACTTTCTACTAATAGCAATTTGGCTTTCGATCTTATCAACTGTATAAGGGCAAACCCTATAAGCTCGTGTTATCTCCCGCGGGTATTTCTTAGAGTCAGAGTTGTCATGAACGCTCCCTGGACCTGACTCTGACATTGTGTTAGGCCCGAATCCCCATGACCCGCTTGGAACCTCAAGCCAGGTGTGAGATATGAGTGTACTGATCCTGCTATGGATAAAAACTGTCGTTGACTGACTACGAAAACATCTTTCACCTGCTGCATCTGATATTAGTGGGTCTGGGTCTGGAATTGATTTTGAAAGTATCACTGTCTTCGGACGTTTACCAACCTCCTTTTTGCTAGATTGTCCGCCTCTACTTTGCTGCCACCCAAGATTCCCGCCAATCAACTCACCCTGCATTACGTTCACTGTTTCAAAAATCTTCGTCCTCTTCACCCACTCCCACTCACGCCCACCGGGATCATTCGCCAACACATTACCGTACTCATCTGTAAACCGATAGCCATTCCGGCTTGACTCCTTCGCCAAATAATCAAACGCATACCCGCCACGATTCGAGTCAAAGAACGCATACCCGGCAAACTGATTTGTGTTCTTGTTGTACAACGGGACGATGTTCTTGTCGGGCGCCTGCACAACCGCCCCGCCCTCGATCAGCGGCAAGACAAATCCGCAATCCACGATGATACCGTCCAGACTACAACGTTTGCCGGTCTCACCCGTTCCGGGCAACAAGGCTGGAAGTCCGGGCTCGGCTTCCGTATCAGGTGGGAGAACCGGCGGCGCATAAGGATCGTCGAAGCCGACGTTCACGCCCAGCGGATCAGGCTCGGCTTCGCGGAAATACCATGCTTGCTCAGTAGAGCGGGCGTTACTGTTGGTTACGGGATTGAGATGATCCCAGATCACCCATTTGTCGGGCGGGATAATGAAGCCCGTTCCATCTCTCAATTGCGCAATGCGGGTCGCACCAAGGTAAACATTCATGAATTCTTTACCGCCCGCGTTATTCACTTCCGTAATTGGCAAACCCAGCACAGCCGAATTCAGGTAATGGGTCGTCACAGAATTGACTACCGCGCGTTTGACGGCGCGCCCATCCCCGTCAAATTCGTGCGTTACCTTTGGCGCATTCATCAAATCCTGCGCCTGCCAGTTCAGTCCGGCGGCATTGTAGAAGTATTTCAGATTGTTATCCTGAGTGACGTTGCCTGCCCCGTCATATTGCCAAGTTGGCCCCGTAGTCTGCTGCCCGGTTGCCAAATCAGTGTCTACAGTGTTTTGCGTTTGTCCGGTCACCGGATTGAAGCTGACTGTCAGTCCGGCGTTTTTACTCCAAAACCGATTGGTTCGGCCAGTCATGCGTCCGAACGTATCGTGCTGATAACTCTGACGGTAAGGCCCGTATGCGTAACTTTGCGGCTTGCCGGCAAAGACTGTCGCTTCGTTACCCGAATAAGCTTCTTCAAGCCGGTTGGCAAAATCCCATTTGTAAGCGCGATCATACACACGGTCTTTATGATCCTTGATGTAACGCGGCTGGCCGTCAGCATAAAACTCATGCTCTGTTTTCATTGCCAGCGGTGAAGGGTCAGGGTCAAAGGAGTTTTGCACTTTGCCGGTCACCTCAAAAACAAACGGGCGCATGCGCTTGTCATAAGTCGCGGTGCTGACCAGATTGTTGCCGTACTTCATGTGCTTCACCCCATCCCACGCCCGATACTTAATCAACGCGTTCGTGGCTGTGGAAGTAAATTGGTACTGCTCGTTGCGCGTCAAATCGGCTCCGGTCACTTTGGTCACGCGCCCAGCTTTATCAAAGTCGTAATAGATGACGTCATTGAAATGATCTTTGACCTCTTTGACCTGCCCGGCCAGGTTGTATTGGTAATAGAGAAAGTAACGGGTCGTCGAAATGTCGTTGAAGACGCGGCCTTCCGACGTTATGCGCGAAAGATTGTCGTAGGCGTAGGCCGTATTGCCCGCCGCATCGGTCATGCTCGTGCGATTGCCTGCTTCATCGTAAACAAAACTGACCGGGCCGAACGACGCGACATTGCTCGGCGCGCCGCTGATGTTGTACGTAACATTTGTTACCAGCGCCCTGGCGTTGTAGGTGTAGGTTGCAACGACATTGCGCGGGTCGGTGACGGTGTTCACTTCGTCATCGTCGTAGTAAGTAAAGCGCGTACCCGGCGTGCTGACGCCCTCGACTGGCAACTTCTTCCGCCAGAGCCGCCCGTGGCCGTCATATTCATTGGTGGCAATCAACGACGCACCTGACGAACCGACGAGTTGTTTGTATTCCTCGACTTGATCGCGCACGTTATATTTCGTCTGGGTCGTCGTGTAAATGCTGCTGCCGTTCCAGAGTTCGGTTTGCGTCTGCCTGCCGAACAGGTCGCTATAAAACTTCTGCACGCGCCCGACCTCATCGGTCATCGTCGTGGCGTCATTGCCCGCACAGCCGCAACCGGAGTATGAGTATTCGCGCTTGCGGGGGTATTGCGTTGTGTGATCCTGGTGGTAAAGAACCGTCGGGCGGCCCTTCCAATCGTATTCCTGCTTGCTGGCGATGTAGAGCGGATCATCCCCAGTGGGCGAGCAATAGACATTGATCTCAGTCGGATTTGACCATTCCACCACACGCCCCATCACGTCAAAGACGCGGTATTGCGAACGCAACGTGCCGGTGCTGCCCGGATGATCGCTGATGGTGATGCGTTCGCGCCCGATGCCGTCCAACAAATGCAGCATCGCCGTTTCATCGGTCAGGCTATTCACCGTGGCAAAGGTTTGCACCCAGTTGTGATCGGTGCTGTAAACATTGCGCGTTTTCGAATACTCCGCCCCGCCGCGATAAACGCTCGCCACATCCAAGCGGCCTTTGGTGTCATAGGTGTTGACGACCTTGGCGAGGGTGGCCGGGCTGGCGTTGAATGATTTTGGATCAATCGTTTCGGTCACGCCGCCATGATCGAAATGATATTTGAATTGCGAGTTCGCGCTGACAGGCGAGTCAATCTGTGTGACTTTGGTCGGGTAAGCAAAGGTCGTCGGACTTGGGTTGGTCGTCAGCCCGGCGGTGAAAGCGTCTTCGTAAAAGAACTGTGTTTCATCGCCACGTCCGTCTCTGGCCCAAGCCGCATTGCCGGTCGTGAAATAGCCGCTCTTGGTTTCAATTGGCGAACTAGCGACGCCGTTGACAACGCTGAAGCGGCGCGCTTTGGTCAGGTTGCCGCGATACAGAAAGCCCGTGCCGTAATTCGTGCTGTCGTGCTGGCGCGGGGTTGTGGCGTGGGCCTTGATGAACTCCAGGCTGCCTTCGACAGGACTGTCGTAAGTCGAGCGCGGCGGCAATGGTACCGACCTTCCAATGCTCGGCGTAAAAGAGGCGACGAATTTCAGCGACGGTTTCCGGTGCGATCATTAGGTTCAACTCGTATTCACGAAGGGCTTGAGCCAACGGCCTACGCGCCCGCACCAGCGGCAAACGAGTACGCCGAGCGCCCTGCGCGCCGCCGCCGGGAAATCCGGCCAGCGCCACACGGACGCGCGCACCTTGCCCGAAGTCTCCACTGTCGCGGAAGCATGATCCGTCACGTTTTCTTGCAGCGGGGTTGAGGGAGCGGCTACGGAGGCGGGCGGCGCAGCGCTGGCAGGCTGGTGTTTTCGTTGCGCCTGACGGCGGCGGTAGGCGTGCTGCCGATCCCGATGATCGAGGCGTCCGGCGGTGCTGCGCTGCTGACGCTGCCGGGCCTGGCGTTGTTGTTGCGTACGTGCTTGGGCGCGACAAGCGGCGCTGCAATAAACTTGTCCGCGATCGCACGCGCGACACAAAAAGAAACGCGCGCCGCAACCTGATGCGCGACAAAAGCGTTGACGGAAAGGCTCCGCCGCGTGGTGAGCCAACATCGCCGCCGCCTCGCTGGAGATAGACAAGGCTGCGTAGCAGTGGCAACATCGTGACAAGGTGATTGACGCTGAATGCCGCTCGCGGTAGGCAGCCGAAAACAGAAGAACCCCGGTTGCGACCAACAACCGGGGTTCTGCATTTTGTGCCTACTTCTGCCGAAAAGGAATCGCTCCCTCAAGACTGCGCCTGCGGCGATGATACTGGGGGTACCACTTTTCGCCTTACTCCGTGAAACGCGACGCCTGTCAATTTTTCTACGTTTTCATGTGCTCGGTTACACGATACCCGCAATGTGTGGAAGGCTTGAGTGACGGGCGCGGCAATTCGGGACGCATGCGCGTTTTCCCCTCGTCCAACACAGCGTCCAGTTGCGGCAGTTTGTAATCCGGCGGGAGCAACCGGCTCAACACCGGCTGGTCTTTGTTACCTTGGGCATTCGCGCGTGAGTTTGCCAGCGGCCACGGCAAACTGGAGAAAACCAATGCCAAACAAAGTGTGAAGCTGACTGACTTGAAAAGACTGGTTTGCAAAGGGCTAAACTGGCGAAATGACATACGACCTCCCTAACAGCGGACGGCTTGGTTAGCCGCTGCGAAGCTAATGACTGTTACCCGGACGAGTAACATCCCGGTAACTTAAAAATACCCACGTAAAAGAAAATAGCTTGGGGGAAGAAGTTTATTAAGGAGCTTAGGGCTGTTCTTGTTATTAATCTGTAAACTTGCTGATGCGTTTCAGGCAACCGCGAGGGTACACACACACACCGTCAAGCATTATTTTGGCTGGCGGGTAATTTTAATTGAGCGATGAAATGAATACAGGCGATTACGTTTGATGCGGTGACGGGCGCGTTGACTGACGGCACTGATCCGCGCAAGGATGGTTGTGCAATCGGCTGGTAGCCAGTAAACATCGCGAGAGGAAAGTAGATGAATCGTATGCATCTGTTTAGCACTTTGCCTAAAACCTTGACCGCCGCTCTGTTTGCGACAACGCTGTTGACCGCCAGTGCAATCGCGCAAACCAATGCAACCAGCGGCGCGCGCGCCGTGCGCTTCAAACAGAATCCGGTTATCCATCCGCAACTGGGCAAGATCGGCGACAACATCAACGGCCCGTCGCTGATCCGTGTGCCTAACTGGCTACCCAATCCGTTGGGCCGCTATTACCTCTATTTTGCCGATCACAACGGCAAATACATCCGCCTGGCGTATGCAGACAAGCTCGCGGGCCCCTGGAAAATTTACGAACCCGGCACGCTGAAATTGGAGGAGACGAGTTGCCTCGGGCACATCGCCTCGCCCGATGTGCACGTGGATGAGGCGAAGCGGGAAGTGCGCATGTATTTTCACGGGCCGGTGAATGCTGCCGGGCGGCAGGTTTCGTTCATGGCGACTTCAAAAGACGGGCTGCGCTTTACCGCCGCCAAAGAAATCCTCGGCGACTCATACTTCCGCGTCTTTCAATGGCAAGGCGTTTACTACGCGCTGGCGCGGCTGGGCGTGCTATATCGGTCACGCGATGGGCTGACGAATTTCGAGCAAGGCGTGAATCCGTTTCCCAGCGGCCCGCAACCAGTGCGGCACGTGGCGCTCAAGCTGGACGGCCAAACGCTGTCGGTTTATTACTCCAGAATTGGCGACAGCCCCGAAAGCATCCTGCTCTCACGCATTGATTTGACGCCGGATTGGAAAAACTGGAAGGCCACGGAACCTGTGTTGGTGCTGAAACCGGAAACAAACTATGAAGGCGCCGATTTGCCCGACAGCCCTTCAAAAGAAGGCGCCGCGCCGGGCCGCGTACGGCAATTGCGCGATCCGGCCATCTTCCGTGAAGGCAAGAAAACCTATCTGCTTTACTCCGTCGCGGGTGAAAGCGGCCTGGCCATTGCTGAAATACACTAAGTTCAGCGCTGCTCGCGCCAACCCGGCTCATCCCGATCCAGCAAGCGTTTCAACGCTTCCAGATGCAAGCGCGGCTGCACTTTGTCACTGACGGCCTGTTGCCCGGTCAGCGCGGCGATGTCGTCCGGCACGATACGCAATTGCTTGCCGGTGCTTTGCGCCAGCACCTGCACCTGGCAAGCGCGTTCGAGGTAATAAAGATCGTCAAAGGCTTGCGCTACCGAATCGCCGCAGACAATCACGCCGTGATTTGCCATGAAGAGCACATCCGCATTTTGCAACTGCGCGCAGATGCGGTCGCCCTCTTCGTCATCCAGCACCGGGCCGTTGTAACACTCGTCATAAGCCACGCGCCCATAAAAGCGCAGTGCGTTCTGGCTCGCCCATTCCAACCGTCCGCCATCGGCAATTGCCAGCGCCGTCGCATAAGGCATATGTGTGTGCAGCACGCAGGCCGCGTTCGGCTTGCCCTGATGGATGCGGCCGTGAATGTGAAAGGCCGTGGCTTCGACGTTGTAGCGCCCTTCGATGACCGCGCCTTCGACATCCACCAGCACCAGATCGCTCGGCGTGATCTCGGCCCAGTGCAGCCCATGCGGATTGACCAGAAAGCAAGCGGGCCTGCCGGGCGCGGCCAGGCTGAAGTGATTGCAGATGCCTTCGTTCAAACCGAGCCGCGCGGCCCAGCGCAGCGCCGCCGTCAAATCAAGGCGCGCTTGTGTCAATGAATAAGCGTTGGTTGTCATAGTGCGCCGCAGTTTGCCAGCCCAAACCGATTCGGGTAAAGTCCGGCGCGGCAAACTGACCGGCCAAATCTGGGCCAAATTGATGGAGGAAATTCATGAAGAACAATCGCATCGCAAGCTGCTGCTTGTTGGCAGTACTGTTCGCTGGCGCTGTATTAGCCAACGACGACTGGTCGCGCTTTCGCGGCCCCAACGGTTCGGGGCTGTCGGCTTCGACCAATCTGCCGAACGAGTTTGGCCCAACCAAGTCTGGTAAGGATAAAAACGTCGTTTGGAAAACGGCGCTGCCGCCCGGCCATTCATCGCCCGTGCTGACGGCCACGCGCATCTTCGTCACCGCGCACACGCCCATCAACGACAAAGAAAAAGCCAAGGCGAATTATCAACTCTCTGTCATCGCGCTGGACCGCGCGACCGGCAAGATCGTCTGGCAACGCGAAGTCCCGCGCGTCAACAAGGCGCGGCTCGAAAACGTCAACGGCCCAGCGTCGGCCAGCCCCGTCACCGACGGCACGAATGTCTACGTCTTCTTCCAAGACTTCGGCCTGCTTGCCTACGACGCGAATGGCAAAGAGAAATGGCGCGTGCAGTTGGGGCCGTTCAATATGTTTTACGGCTACGGCGCATCGCCGATGCTGGTGGATGACAAAGTGATTGTGCCGGTGGATCAGGATGGCGGCGCGTATTTGCTGGCTGTGGATAAAAACACCGGCAAGACCAAATGGAAGATTGACCGCCCCGAAGTGATTTCGGGCTATTCGACACCGACCGTCTGGCAACCGAAGACCGGCGCGAAACAGTTGCTGATTCCCGAATCGTTCCAGCTTTCGGCCTACTCGTCCGTTGATGGCAAGCGTATCTGGTGGGTGCGCGGCTTGGCGTGCGAGATGAAATCGGTGCTGAGTTACGACAACGAATACGCCTACATCAACGGTTGGGGCTTCCCGCTCAATCAGCCGGGCAAACAGATTGCGACGGTCGCGTTTGAAGAGGGCTTGAAGAAATACGACAAGAACGGCGATG
Organism: Acidobacteriota bacterium; assembly: GCA_031418175.1. Taxonomy (GTDB): domain Bacteria; phylum Acidobacteriota; class Blastocatellia; order RBC074; family RBC074; genus JACPYM01. The sequence goes on from JANOWX010001016.1 coordinate 9,990, forward strand.
GCGCCATCGGGCGCGAAGAAGCTGCCGGCGATGATCCGATGAGCAAGGTGCTCAGCCCGAATTACGGCTTCGACGCTTTCGATCTCAATCGGGACGCCAAGCTGGATGCCAAAGACTGGCAAGTCTTCCGCGCGATGATGGCTTCGGAAAACGGACTGCTTTCGATCAAGCTGGGCGGCACTGGCGATATGACCGCGTCGGCGATTCGTTGGAAGTATCAGCGCCCGGTGCCGCAGGTGCCTTCGACGCTGCTCTATCAGGGTGTGCTGTTTATGGTGAATGACAGCGGCATCCTGATTTCGTTCGACCCGGCGACCGGCAATGTCATCAAGCAGGGCCGCTTGCAGGGCGCGATTGACAAGTACTTCGCCTCGCCCGTCGGCGCGGACGGCAAGGTCTGGCTGGCCAGTCAGGACGGCACCGTTTCGGTCGTCGCGGCCAAAGGCGAATGGGAAGTGCTGGCGGTCAACGCGCTGGGCAGCGAGGTCTTTGCGACGCCGGCGATTGCGGATAACAAGCTGTACATTCGCACGCAGGACACGCTCTATTGTTTTGCGAACCAAAAGTAGCAAACCGGCTGAATTGACCGTGTTGAAAGCGGGTGGCGCGTGGGAGATTTTGGCGGTCAACAAGCTGGGCGAACCCGCGCACGCGACGCCAGCCTTTGCGGAGAGCCGGATTTATGTGCGGACGCATGGAACGTTGTATTGCTTCGGCAAGTAAGGGCTGTGTAGAATCCGCGCCGGAGGTAGCAGTATGGAAAACACTGTGGAGACTGAGTTGAGCGTCAATGACAAAGCCGAACTGAAAAAGCTGATCGAACAGTTCGAAGAAGTCCTGACCCGCTATGACCAGCACCGTGCGGAAGACTGGCGCGAGATTGAAGCGTTGCAGGCCAGCACACGCGCGAAGCTCGCCTTGTTACGAAAGGCCGCCTGATGTGGAAACCATTTATCAGCCTCTTTACCCGCGCCATTATGCTGGCCGAAGACTTGCGGCGGTTGCGCGAGCAGGTCAAAGAGCATAGCCGCCAGCTTGACGAGTTGGCCGACGGGCAGACCAGCTTGCAGCACGAATACCAACTTGAGCGTGAGCGCGCCGCCCGCGAACGGCAACAGGAATTGCGCGAAATTGAGCGCAGATTTTTTGAACAACGCCACGCCGAAGATAGCCGCGAGAAGGAATTGATGCGCACGCAACTACGGGCAATGCAGGCAAAGATCGAAAGTCTTGAACGGCTGCGCCTGCCAGCCGCACCACTCGAAGAAAAACCGGACGATGAGTAATTCACCCAATCATTAGTCACGCACTGACCCAATCACAAAATCATGACCAACACCAACAAGGAGAAAACCAAACCTATGCTCTGGATTGTCTTCGCCCTCACCGCCGCGCTCGCGTGGGGCGTTTACGGCGCCATGCTGCATCAAGGCCAACGCGAACTCGGCAATCCGTTGCGCGCGTTGCTCTGTGTCGGCGTCGCTTATTTTCTGATCGGCGTGCTCGTGCCGTTGGCGGGCCTGGCCTCGCAGGGGCAATTGAGCACGAGCGGCTTCACGCTGAACGGTACTATCACGGCCACCGCCGCCGGTGCGCTGGGCGCGATCGGCGCGGGCGCGATCATCTGGGCGTTCAAAAACGGCGGCATTCCGACCTATGTGATGCTGCTGGTGTTTGGCGGCGCGCCGGTCATCAATGTGTTCGTTTCGATGGCGCTGCATCCACCGAAGAGCGCGCTCAATCCCTTGCTCTTCGTCGGCTTCCTGCTGGTCGTCGCGGGCGCGAGCATGGTGCTGTATTTCCGGCCCCAATCCTAACCCCGGTTTGAAACTGAATACACTGACAACTAAGTTCTTTGAGAGAAAGCGGACGGCACCACGTAGTAACGACTTTAGTCGTTTTGTCCTGCGGCCAGAGTTGCCAGGACTGAACGATTGAAATCCTTACTACGTGTTGCTGTCCGCTTTCTCTCAAAGAACTTAGTTGACGAAGTACTGAAGCCGCGCGGCTTGGCGGTTGTGCCTTGTCGTTAAACAAACGACCCGCCAGCACCGCACGGCTCCCGAACCCATGAACAACCATGAACAACCATGAACAACCATGACACGCAAACTCTTGCTTTCACTGCTTGCCGCAATGTTGCTCACAACAAGCGGTCTGGCGCAGACGAAATGGCGCAAGCCGCCGCACGTCGTCTTTGTCAGCGGCGATCATGAATACGGTTCGGAAGAAACCTTTCCACTGCTGGCCCAGGCGCTCGAACAACGCTACGGCATGCGCGCGACGGTGCTGAAATCCGCGCCCGATGAAAATGCCGAAGAGAACATTCCCGGCCTCGAAGCCTTGAGAGACGCCGATCTGGCGATCTTCTTTTTGCGCTGGCGGCGTTTGCCACCCGATCAACTCGCGCACATCCAGGCGTACCTGCATACGGGCCGGCCCCTCGTGGCCTTGCGCACCACAACGCACGCGTTCAATTATCCCAAAGGTCATCCGGCAGAAATCTGGAATACGTTCGCGCCTGCTTACTTGGGCGCACCGCCGGGCTGGGGTGGCGCGCATTTCCACTACGGCCACACCTCCAGCACGGCTGTCAGCGTGGTAGCGGAAAACGCGCAGCACCCAATCCTGACAGGCGTTGACCAGCAATTCCACGTGCCATCGTGGCTCTATCAAGTGCTGCCGGATTATCCGCCGAAGGATGCGACCGTGCTGTTGATGGGCAAAGCAGTGAACCCGGAACGCGCGGATACGCGTCCGGCAATTGACAACCCCGTCGCCTGGACGTGGCGCAACAAATCGAGAGCCCGCGTTTTTGTGACGACGCTCGGCCATCCGGCGGATTTTCAGGTCGAGGCTTTTCAACGGCTGGTCATCAATGGTATTCACTGGGCGTTGAATGCGCCCGTGCCCAAAAAATGGGCGGGCAAGTTAGCGATCAACGTCGCATATCACGGCATCAGGCCCACGAAATAAACCCGTGGATAGCTGCCTTTAGCTTCAGGAGCCGGCTCAATGACCTATCAGAACCTAGACGATATTTATGCACTGCTGGCGCGCGAGCACACCGCTTTCGCCGCCGCTACTGCTGACCTAACCGCTGACCAAATTCAATTCCGCCCAGCCGAAGACGCGTGGACGATTGCCGAAATCGTCGAACACATCGCCATTACCAATAGCGGCTTCGTGCGCATCGCCTACAAATTGATCAAACAAGCCGAAGCCGCCGCCGCGCCGCAGCTGGCCGGGTTGAATTTGCAGCACGTGCTGTTCAGCGCCGACGGCCAGCAACCCTTGCCACGCTTCTCTGCCCCGGACGCCGTCAAACCGCACGGCGGCCAGAGCCTCGCCGATTCATTCGCCAAAATCGAACAGGCGCATGCCGACATTCAAGGCGCGCGCGCGCGTCTTGCAGCCAGCGACTGTTCGGCTTGCACTTTCCCGCATCCGGCGGTCGGCCAGTTAAATCCGTATCAATGGTTAATCGTTTACGGCGAACACATGGAGCGCCATCGCGGTCAAATCGAGCGCAGCAAAGCCGCGCCGGACTTCCCGGCTTGACCGCTTCGTAGTAACGAATTTATGCCCGGCGCGACCGAGCGCATAAATTCGCTACCACGGGGGCTTAACGCGATTGCTTCCCTGCACCAACCAACGACGACGCATGAAACAACTTTGGATCGCTGTCCGCAGCATCTTCATCTGGACGATCAGCATTCTGCATTTCTTCCCCGTCTGTAGCCTGCTGGTGCTGCTCGGCTATTTCATTGACCCGCGCCAAAACGACGGGCCGCAACGCTGGCTCTTCCGCAATGTGTTGCGGCTGGCGGGTGTCGAGTTTGCAGTTAAATACGCGCCCGGTTTCGACCGCGCGCGCACCAGCTTTTTTGTCAGCAACCACATTGATATTTGGGATGCCTTCATCATCTATTCGGCGATTCCGCAATTCGTGCGCGGGCTGGAGCACGAATCGCATTTCAAGGTGCCGGCCTATGGCTGGATGATGCGGCGCTTTGGCAACGTGCCGGTGCCGCCCGAAGGCGATCTGAGCAAGTTCAAACAGATGATGAAGCTGACCAAAGAGTCGTTGGATAAAGGCGTCAGCTTGATCGTCTTTGCCGAAGGCTCACGCACACGCGATGGCCGCGTGCTGCCCTTTAACCCCGGCGTCTTTCGGATGGCGATTCAATTCGGCTATCCCATCGCGCCGCTGAGCATCGTGGGCGCGTATGAATTCAGCCGGAAGGGCGATTGGCGGCTTTACCCGGCAAAAATCACCGTGCACATGCACGATACAATCGAAACCAAGGGGCTGACGAAAAATGACGTTGAAGCATTGCGGCAGCGCGTGCAGGCGCTTGTCAGCGCGCCGGTGAATGAACACTACGGCTTCAACGCGGAAGCGCCACCGGCCGGCGCGCCGGTGCCGAGTCAAGTCTTGGCTGAATAACACGGCTCGGAAAGTTATGGCGAATTCAACGCCAAGACGCCAAGAGCGCCAAGAGCGGCAAAGGCGTGTAGGCGCAAAAGCAACTCAGGCCATTTCTAACTCTCTTGGCGGACTTGGCGTCTTGGCGTTATCGCAGTTTCAGCCAACGTTTCAAGCCGGCTGAACAACCCCGCGCCCGGGCAAAAAAATACCGCCCACTGAAATTGGAGGCCTCAGCGGGCGGTTTTCACGGGGTTGAACTGATTGATCAACTGATTAAGTTGACCGGTCGTTACTTGTTCCCAAACGTTCGCATCAACTGAATGCCCGAAGGGCCAAGCAGGATGATGAAAAGCGTCGGAAACAAGAATACGGCCAGCGGGAAGAGCATCTTCACCGCAGCCTTTTGAGCGGCTTGCTCTGCGCGTTGCCGCCGCTTCGTGCGCAAGGCATCCGAATACACGCGGATGGCGCGCGCAATCGAAGTCCCGAAGCGGTCGGTCTGAATCAACATTGCACAGAGGCTACGCAAATCTTCCACACCGGAACGCTCGGCCAGGTTGCGCAAGGCTTCCTCGCGGTTGCTTCCCATGCGGATTTCAGTATTCACCATGCCGAATTCATCGGCGATGTCGGGGTGCACCGATTTCATTTCTTCGGCCACCCGGGTCAGGGCGGCATTCAGGCCCAGCCCCGCCTCGACAGAAACGACTAACAGATCAAGCGCGTCAGCCACGCCGCAGCGCAAACGGTCTTGCCGGGCGTTGACTTGCATGCTCAGCAGTTTGTCCGGCAGCATAAAGCCGATCAGCAGCCCGCCGCCGATATACATCAGCGAATCATTGAGCGTTTTACCGGCCATGAGTATGCCCAACGCCGTCAGCGCCGGAAACAAGACCAAGCTGACCATCTGCAGGGCGCGAAAGGTCAGCACCGCGCCCGCCGAACGATAGCCGGCGTGCATCAGCTTGACTTGTATCTTCTTGGCTCCGTCGGCTGAAATGGGGACGGCTTTGTTGATGTCGTGGGCAAACTTCCTGGCCATTTCGGAAGCTTGCGATTCCTTCTCGCGCCGCTCGGTTAACTCACCTGTGCCATTGTCGCCTCTACCTAAATCATTCAAATCCTGCAGCCGGTCAACCACCGATTGTTCCGGCTTATGCAAGACCAAATAAGCGGCCAGTGCGCCTAAAATGACAAACCCAAAGATAGAGATCGGTAACAACATAAATTCTCCTTGGCTTGTTTCCGGCCGGTCAGTGCGTAGACACGAGCGCGCGAAACTTTCAGTAAACTACACGTGGACGTAGCGGGCCGTTAAGGCACGGCCCTCTTCCCCTAACCAA
>JANOWX010001017.1:0-3580 GCA_031418175.1 Acidobacteriota bacterium
CGAGCCGTTGCCGCAGAAGAAAAACAAGCAGGACGAAGCCGAAAGCAAAGGCGGCAAGAAGAAAAAGCAAAAAGACGAAGAGGCTGTCGCGGCACCGGCAGCTCAGAAAGCTGCCTTAGCCCCGGCCAGCACCAGCCGCAGCGTCAGCCCGCTCAATCCCACCAGCGCCGCTGCCGAAGCGCTACGCGATGCCGAACTGGCCGTGCAAGCGGAACCGAATCTGCCCGCCGCGCAACTGGCGCTCGGCTTTGCCTATTTGCTCGACGCGCAAAATCAGGCCAAGGCGCTCGCGGCGTTTGTGCGCGCTTCGACGCTGGCGCCGGATGATGCCGAAGCCTATTACGGCATCGGCTACGCCTACCGTTTACAGCAACAATTTCAACAGGCGATTCCGCAATTGAAAAAAGCCATCGAGTTGCGCCCCGATTATTACGATGCCCAGCGCGAGTTGGCCTATTGCTACCACGGGCAGGGCGACACCGACCAGGCCATTCGCCAGTATCAAATCGCCTCGGGCCATCGCGGCAAGACGAAAAACGCGGACGAAGTCGCCGCCAACAATCTGGCGCTGGCTTCGCTGTACAAAAAGAAAGGTGAGCAGGTCGGCGGCAAGGACGGCGAAGAGTACAAAAAAGCCAGTCAGGCTTACGAAGTCGAAGCCAACCAGTTTTCGCCGTCGTTGAAAGGCGCGTCGAAGGTGCTGGTCGGCGCGGGCGTCTCGAAACTGGTTGAGCGTGCTTTGCCGGACTTGTTCAATAAATTCCTGGGCGGCAGCAGCAAGAATGGCAGCAATAACAACAGCAACAATGACGGTGGAGTAACCGTCCCGACCAAGCTGCCCGGCGGCGTCAAACTCAATGTCCCGGTAAAAGTGCCGGGCAAAATAAAACTGTCCGACAAAGTGGAATTGCCGCTCAAAATAGAATTGCCGGGCAAGGTAAAGCTGCCAACCAAGAAGGAGTCTTCTCCCAAGGTGGAAACTCCCAACAAGTCCGGCAAGAAAGATTCGCCGCTCAAAGTGGCGATCCCGATCAAGCAGGGGTCTGCTTCCAAAATCGAGATTCCCAGCAAGAAGGAAGAATCCGGCAAGAAGGAGACTCCGCTTAAGAAAGAAGCGTCCAGTAAGAAGGACGCATCCAGTAGCAAGGATGAAGTCATCAAGAAAGAATCTCTCAGCAAGAAATTGCCCTTGCGCTGATGCCTGGGAGCGCGAGCGTCTCGCCCGCTGCAAAAAAGAAGCCGCGCAGCTTTCCTTTTCCTTACCTCGCACCGTACGAAAGAAGGATAAGGAAGCTACGCGGCTTTTCCCAGCAGGCGAGACGCCCACGCTCCCAGGGAAGTGCCCCATTTTTTAGCAGAAGCGAAATTTTCTTTTCCTTAAACGAGCCACAGGGTTGCCGACAAGCCCGGCTTCGCCCTACCATCCGCCGCGAACTCCCCAAACAAACGGTCAAGCTGTGCGAGGCTTTGCAGGCGCGGGCCGTCTATTCACCATTTTGCGCAAATAGAAAATAAGGAAACAGGTATGCAACAGGACAAGCTCTCAAGACGCAGGTTCGTAACCGGCACAGCGGGCGCTGCCGCCGGAGCCATGATCTTGCCGCGCCACGTGCTGGGCGGGTCAGGTCATTTGGCGCCGAGCGATAAATTGAATGTCGCCGTGGTCGGTTGCGGCGGGCAAGGCGCTTCGGACGCGACCGAACTCGTGGCGGGCGGCATGAATATCGTCGCGCTGTGCGATGTTGATTTCGGCTACGTGGACAAGGCCGTGGCGAGCCGCACCAAAGACCGCGACGGCAAGCCGAACGAACAAGCGATCAATGTGCAGGCGGCTTATAACAAAGCCAAACGCCACGAAGATTTCCGCCGTATGCTCGATCAACAAAAAGACATTGACGCCGTGCTGGTCGCCACGCCCGATCATTTGCACGCCATCATCGCCAAAGCCGCGCTCGAAGCGGGCAAGCATGTTTATTGCGAAAAGCCGCTGACTTACACCGTGCATGAGGCGCGCGTGTTGCGCGAGGTGGCGGCCAAGAATCCGAAGCTCGTCACGCAGATGGGCAATCAGGGGCACTCGGGCGAAGGCGGTCGTTTCGTCAACGAATGGATTCAGGCGGGCGTGATCGGCCCGGTCAAAGAAGTCCACGTCTGGACGAATCGCCCGATCTGGCCGCAAGGCGTGCCGCGTCCGGCGCGCGTGCCGGTGAATTTTGAAGGCGGCGGGTTTGGCAACGATTGGACTGCGCGCCAACTCAACAAAGTGATTGCCACTGCGGTGGTCGGCGAATACCAGACGCCTTCGACATTGAACTGGGATTTGTATCTGGGCCCCGCGCCCGAAGTGCCGTATCACCCGATCTATCATCCCTTCAACTGGCGCGGCTGGTTGGATTGGGGCACCGGCGCAATCGGCGATATGGCCGCGCATCTGATGGATCATCCGTTTTGGGCGCTGGATTTGGGCTTTCCGGCTTCCATCGAAGCGACCTCGACGCCCTGGGGCACCGACAACAAAAACAATCCGGTCAGCTATCCATTGGCTTCGCAAGTGACCTATCACTTTCCGGCGCGCGGCAAACAACCGCCGGTGAAACTGACTTGGTGCGATGGTGGCCTGATGCCCGGACGGCCCGAGTGGCTGCCGGATAACGTGTTGTTGGATCGCGGCGGCGGCGTGATTTTCCTGGGCGAAAAAGGCATCCTGCTGCACGAAACCTACGGCAAGAACCCGCGCATCTTCCCGGAGAAGTTGATGGAGACCGCGAAGAAGGTGCCGCAGAAATACGAACGTGTCGAAACCAACGAAAAGAAAGACGCCTTGCACCGCCTGAATTGGGCCAAGGCCGCGATGGGGCAGGGCAAAGCGACGACGCCGTTTGAATACGCGACGCGGCTGACCGAAACGATGTTGCTGGGCGTGGTGGCGATGCGCGCCGGTCAAGGCGTCAAGATCGTTTATGACGGCGCAGCGGGCAAGATCACCAACGTGGCGGATGCGAACAAGTTTCTGCACCGCGAATATCGCAAGGGCTGGACGTTGTAGCCGCGTTGCGAAGATTGCAAAAAGAGCATGGAGTTCAAGCTTCAGCTTGCTTGGCGCGCGGCGCGCGCCGGACAGCCTGAAGGCTGAACTCCATGCTCTTTTGAGTTGGCACTACTTCTGCTTGGCGATCACCTTGGCGGCGAACTGCACGTAGCTCGCTTTCGGCACGATGCTACGGCTGACCAGTTCGTTTTTCCGCTTGTAGGGGCGGCCCGCGACGATCTTGTCGGCATAGGTTTCGCCGACGCCGGGCAGCGCCACCAATTGATCGCGCGTGGCGCTGTTCAGGTCAAGCAATTCGACAGCAGCTTTTTTCGCGCCCGGCTTGTCCGCCGGTTTCATTTGCGCCTGCACAAGCGCGCCGCCGCAGAGCGCGACAACAGCCAGCAAAGCCAGTGTGGCCGCCAGTGAATTCAGTCTTTTCATTGGGATGTTCCTTTCAAGTTGTGATGATACGGAATGGGGGACGGCGCGGAGTCTAAATCATCGCACGCAACATTGGTACAGAGGATTTAACCACGGGGGACACGGGGA
>JANOWX010001018.1:0-23319 GCA_031418175.1 Acidobacteriota bacterium
GCCCCGGTCGAGTTTGACGCCTCCGATTACGTCTAATGCCACCGGGGCAGACACACAGGTCTGCCCCTACGCTGTTGTTAATCACGCCAACACCTGTTTCACCACATTCCCATGCACATCGGTCAAGCGGTAATCGCGCCCCTGAAACTTGAACGTCAGCCGCGTGTGATCAATGCCCAGGCAATGCAGGATCGTCGCGTTCAGATCGTGCACGTGCACCGGGTCGCGCACGATGTTGTAGCTGAACTCATCCGTCTCGCCCAAGGTCACGCCGGGTTTAACACCGCCACCCGCCAACCAGGTCGTAAAACAACGCGGATGATGATCGCGCCCATAATCCGTCTCGGTCAGCTTGCCTTGCGAGTACACCGTGCGCCCGAATTCGCCGCCCCACACGACCAACGTGTCGTCCAGCATGCCGCGCTCTTTCAAATCCAGAATCAACGCCGCCGAAGCCTGATCCACCTCGGGCGCGATGCGGCGGATGTTGCCGGGCAGCGCGCCGTGATGATCCCAACCGCGATGAAACAGTTGAATGAAGCGCACGCCGCGTTCGGCCAGCCGCCGCGCCAGCACGCAGTTTGACGCGAACGTCCCCGGCTTGCGCGCATCCGGCCCGTAGCGTTCAAACGTCCGCTCAGGCTCTTTCGACAGATCGGTCAACTCCGGCACCGAAGCTTGCATGCGATAGGCCATCTCGTATTGCGCCACGCGCGAGGTGATTTCAGGGTCGCCGTATTCTTTGGCATTGAGCTGATTCAACTCGGCCAGATCATCCAGGAACTGCCGCCGTGCCTTCTGATCAATGCCCGGCGGATTCGACAGGAACAGCACCGGATCGGGGCCGTTCTGAAACTTCACGCCCTGATACAGCGAAGGCAAAAAGCCCGCGCCCCACAACCAGTCATACAACGGCTGATCGCCGCCGTTCTTGCCCACCGAGACCATCACGATGAAGGCGGGCAAATCCTTATTCTCACTGCCCAGGCCATACGAAACCCAGGCGCCCAAACTGGGCCGCCCCGCCAGTTGGAAGCCCGTCAGGATGGCCGTTTGCGCCGGATCGTGATTGATCTGTTCGGTATTCATGGACTTGATGAAGCTGAGTTCATCCGCAACCTTGGCCGTGTAAGGCAGCAACTCGCTCAACCACGCGCCCGACTGGCCGTGTTGCGCAAACTTGAACAGCGACGGCGCGGTCGGCCACGTCGTTTGATACGCGCTCATCCCCGTCAGCCGCTGCCCCTGGCGAATCGAGTCGGGCAAATTCGTGCCGCGCAAGTTGGCGAGTTGAGGCTTGTGATCAAAGAGGTCGAGTTGCGAAGGCCCGCCCGCTTGGAACAGATAGATCACACGTTTCGCCTTGGGCGCGAAATGCGGCAACGCGGGTTTGGCGTCGGCGCTTTGTTGCGCATAGCCGCTTTCGCTCAATAAAGACGCCAGCGCCGCCGTGCCCAGGCCAAGCCCGCTGTGTTGAAAGAAGTGGCGGCGCGTGAGCAATAATTGTTCTTCAGCAATCGGATTCATGATCGTATTTCCAGCCTCGTCGCTCTTTGTATGCTTTCCTGGCAAACTTGCCAAGCGCTCTCGAACTTTGTAGAAACGCAGCCATGCAATGGATTCAACGCACCATCACCCTCAAACTCCGCCCGCGCGGCTTTCACGTCATCACCAGCGAAGTGCTCGCGCAATTGCCCGAACTGCGGCACATCGAAACCGGCTTGTTGCACCTCTTCATCCAGCACACGTCGGCCTCGCTGACCATCAACGAGAACGTCAGCCCCGACGTGCGGCGCGATCTGGAACGGCACCTGAATGAAGTCGTGCCGGAAAATGCGCCCTACTACGAACACACTATCGAAGGCGACGACGACATACCCGCGCATATCAAAGCGTCGCTGCTGGGCAATAGCCTGACGATTCCGGTCGGACGCGGCGCGCTGTTGCTGGGCACATGGCAAGGTATCTATCTGGGTGAACATCGCCACCACGGCGGAGCGCGTACTTTGGTGGCAACGCTCTACGGCCAGACACGCGCCTGAACTAGCGGCCCAGCGGTTTCGCCAAAAACCTCGGCGGATTGGCAGCTTCGGCAAACGCCCAACCGCTCAAGTAAGCCAGCTTCAATATCTTTTCCATCTTCACGAAATTGATGCGCTCGACGGTGTCGGTGGGTTGGTGGTAATCGGGGTGAAAGCCGGTGAACCACCACATCGCCGGAATGTCGCGCAACGCAAAGGGAAACTGGTCGCTGGTTACGTTGCCATGCTGACTGCTGACTGCTGCTATTACATCCCCCAGACCTGGATCGTTGCCCCGCGCAGCTTGCGCGTGCGCTGGAAGATTTTCTTCGACCAGGCTTTCTTCGAGCGATCAAACACGACGAAGTGCATCTCGTCCGCGTTGCACCGTTCGCCGTATTCGAGCGTTTGCGCCAGCCCATCGGTGATCGTTTTCTCCAACGCCTTCCGCAGGATTTTCAGTTCCAGCACGATGCGTTGCACGCCGCCGGTAAAAGGCCAAATGACCAGCAGATCGGTGCGCCCGTGCCCTAGACCATACTCGCGTTCAATGCGTCCGCCTCCATTCACGATGCGCTGCAGAAAGGCTTGCAACAACAACTGCGGCCCGGCTTCTTTGTAATCGAAACGTTCGACCCAGCTTTCCGAATGCTCGCGGAAGAATTGCTGAAAGGCCGCGAGCAGCTTGTCCAAATCCAAGCGCCCGTCCGCACCCAGGTACCACGCGGTGTCCTGATTCATCGTCAGTTGTGCGCTGTAGGTCAATTCGCGTGGGATGACTTCTTGATAGATGCGATTCGCAATGCGCAACTGACCTTCGGTCGTGATCAATCCCAGGTCGCGCACATAGCTGATGTCCGGTTCGGGAATCTGTTTGGACTCCTCTTCGCCCGCCAACAACGGTTCGATCACGCTGCGTACACGCGCTTCAGCCAGCTTGTCGTAAAGCTGATCCAGATGCGTATCGCGGCGCTGAATCAACTCTTCTTTGGCGCGCTGAATGACTTCCAACGTGATCGGTTTGGTACGGTCGCGCATTTCTTTCATATTCCACGTCGCCTGATGCGCCAGCGCATTCACCAGCCACGGCTGCCCCGCCGTCAGTTCCCAGACCAGCGGAAAGATGTCGTCGTCAAAGACCTGCCCGGTTTCTTCGGTGTGTTGCCGATATAACCGCTCGACAACTTCCGGCGTAAAATTGCCAAGGCGCAGGCTTTCGGATTTGATATTGAACGCGCTGCCGCCGGTGACGATTTCTTTGGTCGCGGCGGAATGAATGCGGTAATCGCGCACATCGCGCACACCGCACAAAATAATGCTGTGCGGAAAGGCCGCCGGCCGGTTGTCATAGCCGCTGCGTAACTGGCGCAACAGTGAAATCAGCGTATCGCCGATCAACGCATCCACTTCGTCCAGGAACAGCACGAGCGGTTGCGGATTGCTCCGGCTCCATTCCGTGAGCATTTCGTAGAGCGCCTGCCCCCCACCAACGCGGGCCAGAATGTCCGACATCCGCTCGTAGGGCAGTTGATCATTCAGCCATAACCGCGCGCCGCTCGAAATCGCCCCCAGCACGGTTCGCATTCCGGCCTCGACGTTCTCGCGCGCCGCCTGCGCCGCTTCGACATTGGCGTAAACGACACGATATTGGCCGCCGCGATTCAACTCAACCGCGAGCGCCCGCAAACACGTCGTCTTGCCGGTCTGCCGCGGCGCGTGCAGCACAAAATATCTCCGCTCCGCGATCAGTTCCAGAACCTCTTTGGTATTGATGCGCTCCAGTGGCGGAATGTAATAGTGAATGTCCGGCTGGATCGCGCCTGCGGTATTGAAATGTTTCATCGTTGTTCCTTTCGCCTTCCGCTCACTTCTTCGCCTCCGCCGCCCAGTTCGTCACGACGGTGAATTGCAAACTCGCGGCCTCTTCCCGCGCCGTGACGAAGAGGAAGCGCTCACCCGCCGCCGTCACCGCATAGCTGCTCGCGCCACCGAGCGCCCGCGCTGGCGCGAGATCGAAGAGCGCCCGGGGCGCGCCCGCCTCGAAGCCGCCGCCCGGCGGCGCCTCCACCGCCATCAGCTTCCCGTCATTGGAAAGGTAGTACAACTCTTTGCCATCGCTCCGCCACCACGGCTGTACGCCGCCACTGGTCGAAATCTGCCACTTGCCACCCGAAGCGGGAAAGGGCTGCACGTACACCTCGGGTCTTCCCTGATCGTCTGAGGAGTAAGCGATCCAGCGCCCGTCGGGCGAGAAACGCCCATCCCTCTCGCTGAACCGCGTTTGCCAAAACATCGCTGGCTGACGGTCTCCCGCAAGCGGCAGCGCCCACAAATCCAGTCCCATTTTCGGATCAAGCCGAACGTAAATGAGGAAGCGGCCATCCGCCGACCAACTACTGGGAGCGATGGAAGCGTCTTCTTTGCGCAGCAACTCTTCCGGCCCGACGCCGCTCGCCAGCTTTTGGTAAATCTGAAAGGCTCCGTCTCGATTCGCACGCCAGGCGATGTGGCTGCCATCGGGCGACCAGACCGGAAAGCGATCATCGCCCGAATCGAAGGTCAGCCGCGAACCCGCGCCCCGCGCGAGGTCTGTCACGTAGATGTCCCAGGTTCGGCTCTGCGGATCACGCCGCGCCACCGCGACCCGCTTCCCGTCGGGCGCCAGCCGGGGATATTCATACTCGCCCGGTGGCCCGACCGTGCCGAGCGGCTTGCCCGCACGATCCAGCCAGGTCAGTTGCTGGCTGTCGGCGAGCGCGTTCGGATCACAGGCCAGGCTGCCGTTGTCGGAGACGGAAAATGATCCTCTGCCAAGCTCGCCAGCGACTTTTACCTTGTTCGCGACCACGAACGACTCACCCGTAAGTTTCAGACCATCGGCATCGAAGGGCGCAGCGAGCAAGGCTCCGGCGCGCGCAAACAGCAGATGACCGTTGGCATAGCGCGCCTGTGAATCCGCCGCCAGCAGGCGCGTTGTCTCCTGGCGGTCGAGCGCAGCGAGATGAATTTCCGCAGCCCCCTGTGTGGGCGCCCTGCGAACGAGGAAATGGCGACCGTCGGGTAAAAAGACAGGCAGGCGGTAAATATCCGGTTGGTCTGATCGCAGCGCCAGCGTCGGCTCGCCGCCCGTCGCCGGGACGCGATAAATCCCTGCGACGCGGGAGAAGAGAATGACCCCGTCGCGATTCCACGTGCCGCCGACTATCGAGATGCCTCCCGGCAACCTGCACAGCGTTTGTGGCGCGCCGCCCGCCAGATCGAGCTTCCTGAGTTCGCCCCCGGCAAAGAAGCCAAGCGAGCGGCTGTCCGGCGACCAGAAAGGAAAGCCGAAAACGCCCTCCGTGCCGGTCAGCAGTTGCGCCGTGAGCGAACCCAGCGGACGCAGCCAGAGACTGCGCCTGCCTTCCACGACCGCAGCGAAAACCAGATTGCGGCCATCGGGGGAAAGCTCCGGCGCCTCGATGGTCGTAGCCTTCTCCGGCGCGGCGATGGTAAAGCGCGCGGCCACCGGCGCAGTGGGCGGCGACAGGCGCAGATACTTCAGGGCGAAGGGCAACGAGATGAGCGAGACCAGCAGCAAGACCGCTGTCGTGATCATCCACAGCCGCGCATTGCCGAACCACTGCGCCGTGCTCGCGGGCGAACTCTCCGTCACCGCTGCGACCGCCGTCGCTGTTTCCAAACGCGCACCCGAAGGCATCGTCAGCGTGCTCAGCGCAAAGCCCAGATCACTCGCCGTCTGAAAGCGCTGTTCCGGCTTCTTTTCCAAACAGCGCCGCACGATCCGGTCAAGCGCCGGGCTGATCTTCGTGCTTGTCAATTCCGGCGGGTCTTCCTTCAAGATTGCATTCATCACTTCGACCTGCGATTCGCCGGTGAAAGCCCGCTTGCCGCTCAACATCTCGTACAGAATCATCCCGAAGCTGAAGATGTCCGCCCGATGATCCGCCTCTTGCCCGCGCACCTGCTCCGGCGACATATAGCCGACTGTGCCCAACACCGTGCCGGGATCGGTGATCTTCTTGCGCGTTTCGTCCTCCAAACCCACCGCTTCATTACGCTGCGGGCGCAGCTTCGCCAAACCGAAGTCCAGAATCTTGACGCGCTCGTCTTTGGTGACAAACAGGTTTTCCGGCTTCAGGTCACGATGAACGATGCCTTTGGCGTGCGCGGCGGCCAGGCCGCTGGCGATCTGCTGCGCATACTCAATCGCCTTGCGCGGAGCTAGTGGGCCCGCTGCGATTCGCGCACGCAGTTCCTCGCCTTCCAGCAATTCCATCACGAGGTATGGACTGCCGGCGTGTGTGCCGACATCGTAAACCGTCAAAATGTTCGGATGATTGAGCGCCGAGGTCGCGCGCGCCTCTTGTTCAAACCGTTTCAGCCGGTCGGCGTCGTTGGCGAAGTCGGCGGGCAGGACTTTGATGGCGACTTCGCGGTCTAGGCGCGTGTCTTTGGCGCGATAGACCTCGCCCATCCCGCCCGCGCCGAGCGGGGCGACGATTTCATAAGCGCCAAACTGCGCGCCGGGCACAATGGTCATTGGTGATGGGCCTCCGAGTTGGGTTGGTACACGGCTTGGAAAGTTAGGGCTTCAGAAGCTTTTTCAACACAAAGGGACAAAGAGTCAAAGGTTCAAAGACTTAGAACGAGAGCAAGCCTGCGCTACCAAATCAGGCTTTGTTCCTTTGTCCCTTTGTGTTGAAAAGGTCTCCCTGTTTCATAACTTTCCAAGTCGTGTTGGTAAAGCGTGCGCAGTGTAAGACAGCGCGGCGGCATTTGAAATACGCCGCCGCGCCAGTTGCTGCTGGCCGGGGGCGCGTTCAGAACGTCGCAATCGGATTGAGCGGCGAGCCCGTCCCGCCCGTGATTGGCAACGGCGCGGCCGTCAGCAAAAACGTCCAGCGTTTGCGTTGCGCCGTGGCGGCGCTCAATGGGCCCAGATCGCAATTGTCGAAAATATGCACGCCCATCGCATTCAGCGTCAGCAAATGCACCGGATGCGAGATGCCTTCGATGCCCGACGGCAAGACATCGCTGGCGGCATCGCTGCCCAGGATGGCGATGTCGCGCTCCTTCAGCCAACGCGCACACGAAGCGTGCAGTCCGGCTGTCCCTTTCTCCGCATCCCACGGTCCCTTGGCCGCGCGCCGCGCCCAGCGTCCGGTGTTGATGAAGACCGCATCGCCAGGGCCGACCTTGAGGCCGGCGCGCTTTTCCCAGGCGTCCAAGTCCGCCGGATAAATTGCCACGTCGCCGTCGAGATAGGGCACGCCCTTGAGCGCGGCCATGTCCAGCAGCACGCCGCGCGTGAAGATGCCCTGTTTCAGATTGGTGATCGCCAGCTTTTGCGCGCCTTTGGCGGTGACTTCCTGCTGTGAGAATCCGTTGTACATCTTGCCCTGATAAAAGATGTGGCAGAGCGCGTCCATATGCGTGTGCTGGTAGCCGTGAAAGAGCACCGATAACGTATCCGCAGCCCACTGGCCCGCCGCGTTGACGCCGGTCGCATTCATCGTATGTTGAAACGGGTTGGGATTATCGGCTTCAACCTCGCTGTTGGTGTCGCGGGCCAGCGAAACGGCCACGCCCTCTTTGACCAGCGCGGCGGCGGCTTGGCGTTTGGCCGGCGTAATCAGGTTGAGCGTGCCGAGTTGATCGTCTTTGCCCCAGCGGCCCCAATTGGAAAGCTGGGTCATCAGGCGGTCAATGTCGGCCTTGGTGAGTTTGGCTTGAGCTTGGGCGCTGCTGGAAGGCAGCACGGCAACCGCCCAGGCAAACGCCGCCATAATGAGTAAAACCGCTGAAAAGTATTTACGCTTCATCTTATCTCCTTTTGTAATTACTGCTTGGTGATCACTTCATCCAGATTGAACAGCAGGCTTGTCACGGTGGCATAGGCCGCCAATTCCGCCGCGTTCAGTTTGGCCGCGTTGCGTTTGTCGCCAACCGTCAGCAGTTGCGCGGCGGCTGACGGGTTGCCGGTGAAATACGTTTGCTGCTTTGCCAGATTGCGCAACAGCACTTGCAACTCGCTGGCGCTGGGCGCGCGCGGTCAATACGCGAAAGCCCCAGGCCAGACGTTGCGGTGGGGTCGCGCCGCCTTCGTTAAGCATGCGTTCGGCCAGCAAGCGCGCGGCTTCGACGTAGGTCACATCGTTCATCAGGTTCAGCGCTTGCAGCGGCGTGTTGGTGCGCGTGTCGCGCACGGTGCAAAACTCGCGCGCCGCAGCGTCAAACACCTGCATCGTCGGCGACAACACGGTGCGCTTCCAGAAGGTGTACAGACTGCGCCGCCACAGCCCCGCGCCCGTGTCGCGTTCGTAACCGGTCAGGCCGGAGAAAGCCATGTCTTTGTAGAGGCCCTCTGGCTGATAGGGTTTGACCGACGGGCCGCCGCGTTGTTCGACCAGCAAGCCGGCGGCAAACAACGCCTGATCGCGAATCATGTCGGCGGACAGGCGGTAACGCGGGCCGCGCGCGAGCAGGCGGTTGTCGGGGTCGCGTTGTTGCGCTTGCGGTGTGAGCCTAGACGACTGGCGATAGGTCGCGCTGGTGACGATGGTTTTGAGCAGGGCTTTCACGTCCCACTTGGCGGATTTGAGATTGGAGATTTGAGATTTGAGATTCGCCGTGCCTCCCACTCTCCCTTTCTCCCACTCTTCCTCGTCAAACGAAACGGCCAGCCAATCCAGCAATTCAGGATGCGAGGGCAATTCGCCTTGCAAGCCGAAATCTTCGACAGTTTTGACGAGGCCGGTGCCAAACAGCATTTGCCACAAGCGATTGACCGCGACGCGGCTGGTCAGCGGATGGCCGGGGCTGGTCAGCCATTTGGCAAAGCCTAGGCGGTTGTTCGGCCAGTCGGCTTGCCAAGCGGCCAGGACTGCCGGGACGTTGCGTGTGACCGCTTCGCCGGGCGCATCATAGGTGCCGCGTTTGAGCAGGTAGGCCGGGCGCGGCGCGGGCATTTCGGCCATCACCATCAGATTCGGGAAGGTCTCTTCCAACGCCTGCTTGCGCTGTTGCAAGTCATTCAACTTCTCCGTCAACACACGCAAGCGTTGTTGCGGCTTCACCGCCGTTCGAGGCTGAACACCACTTGATTCCGCTTGCACCACAGCGGGGTCGTTATCAGACGATAGGCTTTCAAGAAAGGCTCCGCGCAGTTTGGCGGCCTGGGCTGGTGTGCGTTGCGCCGGGCGTATCGCCGCGCTGGTGGCGAGCGAATCGGCGCAGGCGAGGATGGTGATCTCATGCGCTTCGAGCGTGCGGCTATACAAGCGCACTTCGTCGAGCGCGCCTTTGAAACGGAATTGCGGGCCGCCGCCTGCGCCGATTTTCAACGTGTTCTTGCTGCCACCAAACAGCAGGAAGAAATTGCGTTGGGTGAACTTCAGTTTGCGCGGGCGTCCGTTGACGTAAAGGCGCAAGCGGTCTTCCCAGGCTTGCGTGCCGTCAAACACGACGGCGACGTGCTGCCATTGTTTGAGCGGCAGCGCGTCTGCGGTCTCGACGCGCAAGGCGTCTTCGCCCCAGCGGAAGATCATGTTGAAGTGCAGCTTGCCATTGAGAAAGTAGAGTCCATAACCATCGGCGCGCGGCACGCCGTCTTCAACTTCGGCGGGCGCGTCGCTGACCTTGGTGATGATCGAACCGCTTTGCGCGTTGTCGGGATAAACCCAAGCGGCAATGCTGAAGCGTTCGCGGTAATCGTGCGAGGTTGATTTGTAGCGAAAGTCGGCGTGGAGCCCCGCGTCGAAATAAAGCTGACCGTCGAAGGCTGCGCCCTGCCCCGTGGGCGCGGGCACATAACGCGGCGCGCCGTTTTTGAATTCAACTGGGAAGTTGATCGGCGGGTCTTCTTTACGTTTGTCGTATTGGTCGTGATAGGCGCGGTCGGATTTGTTGAAGGCGGGCGCGGCGTTTTCACCGAAGGGAACGCGCACGATCAGCTTGTCGCTGGGGAGCCATTGCTGGTTGGCGTCTTGTGGCAAACTTCGCTCCCAACGGCGTTGCCAGGCGGCGGCTTGCGGTTCGAGCGCGGCCAGTTGCTTTGCGGTCTGCGCGATTTCGCCTTCCAGTGCAGCCAGTTGCTGCTGTTGTGCGCGCGTCGGCGCGGCCATCCACGGAGGCGAGTTGCCTTGATCGAACGAATGCCCGTCTTCGTCAATGCTGTTGAAGAAGGCCGAGAGCTGGTAGTACTCCTGTTGCGTGAACGGATCGAATTTGTGGTTGTGGCAGCGCGCGCAACCCAGCGTCAGGCCCATCAACACGGTCGCGGTGGTGTCTACGCGATCAACGACGTATTCGACGCGGTACTCTTCAGACACGATGCCGCCTTCGGCATTGAGGCGGTGGTTGCGGTTGAAGGCCGTGGCGATGCGTTGATCCAACGCCCGCTGCTTATCTTGAGGACTCGGCAATAAATCGCCCGCGAGTTGTTCGGTGATGAATTGATCGTAAGGCTTGTTTGTGTTGAACGCCTCGATCACCCAATCGCGCCAGCGCCAGGCGCTGCGGTCGCCGTCAATTTGATAGCCGTTCGTATCGGCATAGCGCGCGGCATCCAGCCACTTGAACGCCATGCGTTCGCCATAACGCGGCGAGGCTAGCAAACGATCCACGACCTTTTCATACGCGTTCGGTGCGCTGTCATTAAAGAACGCATCCAGTTCGGCCAACGTCGGCGGCAGGCCTGTCAAATCGAGCGATACGCGGCGCAGCAGAGTTGCGCGGCCGGCTTCGGGCGACGGTTGCAAGCCTTCTTTTTCCAGCCGCGCCAGCACAAAGGCGTCAATCGCATTGCGCACCCAGGCATTGTTTTTGACGGCGGGCAGCGGCGGACGTGTGGGCGGGATGAAGGCCCAATGCTGTTGCCATTGCGCGCCTTGTTTGACCCATTCG
Source organism: Acidobacteriota bacterium (assembly GCA_031418175.1). Taxonomy (GTDB): domain Bacteria; phylum Acidobacteriota; class Blastocatellia; order RBC074; family RBC074; genus JACPYM01. The sequence continues at coordinate 10,929 of JANOWX010001018.1, forward strand.
GTCAGCGTTTCGATTTCTTGCGCGGTGAGTTTGTGCGGGGCATAGCTCGGCGGCATGCGTTCGGCTTCGTCGGTGGCGCTGATGCGGCGCACGAGTTCGCTGCGCGCGGTGTCGCCAGGCACGATGGCGCGGTGACCGCCTAAGTCAGATTTGGCGGCGGCTTCTGAATCCAGGCGCAGCTTGATGCGTTTGGCTGCCGCGTCGGGGCCGTGACAGGCAAAGCATTTGTCCGACAAGATCGGGCGAATGTCGCGGTTGAAGTCCACACGACCTTGGCCGACGTGCGTGCTTTGGGCTGCGCTTTGTGGCGACGCGTGCCAGCCGAAACAGCCCGCCAGCAACAACGCCAGCAGCTTCAGCCCTAGCCGCGCGGGAAACATGCCTTTCATAACGGATTCTCTGTTGGTTGATGGATTGTTTGTGAACTGCGATTGCGCGGGCACTATATGCCGCAAGTCGTAAAATGCGCAAAAAGAGCATGGAGTTCAAGCTTCAGCTTGTGTTCGCGCTTTCCAACACAGGCTGAAGCCTGAACTCCATGCTCTTGCACTTCGATCAGCCGTTCCGAGTCAACCAATCAGACAGCTACATCACCGGCCCCACGCGCCACGGCACGAATTCTTTATGCCCCAGCAACTCGCTCTTCGTGCGTTCGCCCGACGCCACGCGGCGAATCAGGTCATAGATGCGTTGGCCGACTTCTTCGATGGTTTCTTGGCCTTCGACAATGGTGCCCGCGTTGATGTCAATGTTGTCTTCCATCGCGGCGGCAATGCGCGAGTTCGACGCGACCTTGATGACCGGCACGACCGGGAAGCCGATGCCGGAGCCGCGCCCGGTGGTGAAGACGATCATATTCGCGCCGCCCGCCGCTAGGCCCGTCAACGAAACCGGATCGTAGCCGGGCGTGTTCATCAACCCGAAGCCCTTTTTATCAATGCGTTCGGCGTAAGCATAAACGCCGGTCAGCGCCGTCGTGCCGCCTTTGGCCACCGCGCCCAGCGATTTTTCGGCGATGTTGCTGATGCCACCCGCCTTGTTGCCGGGCGATGGATTGTCGTCCCACTTCGCACCGAAGCGTTGCAGGTAGCCCTGATACCAGTTCACCACGTCAATCACTTTGCGCCCGGTCGCCTCGTCAATCGCGCGGCGCGTCAGCAAATGCTCCGCGCCCATGCATTCGGGGATTTCGGCCAGCACCGAAGTCCCGCCCGAACGCACGAGCAGGTCGCTGCAATAACCGAGCGCCGGATTGGCCGTGATGCCAGAGAAAGCGTCAGAGCCGCCGCAGTTGGTGCCGAGCGTGATTTGGCCGAAGGGCTGCTCGGTACGCTTCATCGTCTGGCAATGCTTGATGAGTTCTTCGACTTGCGCCACGCCGCTCTCGATGGTCTTGCGCGTGCCGCCGGATGATTGCATTTCCAGCCCGACGATCAGCTTGCCCTTGCGAAAGGCTTGCTGGCCGAGTTGCACCGTGCCCAGGTATTTCGAGATTTGATTGACCTCGCAACCCAGGCTGACCATCAGCACCGCGCCGACGTTCGGGTGATAAATCATTCCGGCGATGGTGCGTTCGAGCTGCCAGGTGTCTTCGCCTTGCGAATGGCCGCAGCCTTCCTGATGCGGAATGGCGATGACGCCGTCAACGCCGTGCGTTTCTTGATTGACGTGGCGCAGCCGTTCGGCAATTTCGGCGGTCACGTGGCTGGAACAGTTCGACATGGCGATCACGGCGACATAGTTGCGCGTGCCGACGTCGCCGTTCTCGCGCAGGTAGCCCATGAACGTGCCCGCCTGTGCGGGCGCGAAGAATTCAGTCACCGGCGTGCGCGTGGCGTATTCATATTCGCGCCCGCTGAAATCCGGCGCGGTGTTGTGTGTGTGCACCCATGTGCCGACGGCGATGTCGCTGGTGGCTTTGGCGATGAACTCGCCATACTTGATCACCGGCGCACCCGCCGGGATGGGCCGCAGCGCCAGTTTGTGTCCGGGTGCGATGTTCTCGCGCACTTCGATTTGTTCGCCACCAACTTCAACGATTGCGCCTGCCGCGAGGGGCAGGCGCACAACGCCGACGTTATCGGTGTCTTTGAGTTTCAAGACAGGCAGGCCCGCCGTCCCGTTGGTATTCGCTGCTACTGCTTCGCTAGTCTTCATAAGATTTACCGCTATTTGTTTTTCAGCCAGATGTTGCGCAACTCCAGCTTCATAGGCGCGCCGGTGTGCATTTGAAAACCCAGCAAGCCGCCCAGCGCCCGCCCCGCAGGATCATCATCCAAGGCCTGCGCCATCAGTTGCCCGTTGAAAATATGCGTGAGCACATTGCCCTGCGCGCTGATGTGCACCTGATTCCAATCGTTCGTTTTGATCAATGTCTTCAGTTCGTCGCCGCTGCGCAGATTGGCAACGATTTTCTTTTTACCCGGTTGTAGTTGCGTCATCTGGCCGCGCAGCGCCAGGAAGCCGCGCCCGCGCTCTTCATACAACTGCCCAGTGTACTGGTTGGCGAAATCAATGTCGGCCTGATAGCCCTTGAGCACCCACTTGCCGACATCGGGCAACTCGACGCTGCGGTATTGCACGCCGCTGTTGGTCGAGTTCATGCGGTACTCCAATTTCAACTCGAAATCTTTGGGCTGCCCGCCGCGCCAGATCAAAAAGGTGTTGAGCTTGACCGGCTTTTCCGCCGTGCTCTCGCCGATGATGGTTTCGTGTTCGACGCGCCAGAAAGTCGCATCGCCATCCCAGCCTTTGAGCGTCTTGCCGTCGAAGATGGCGTCAAAGCCGGCGTGCTCAGCCATTGCCAGCGCATCAATGCCGGGCCCGCGCCCCTGTCCACCGCCGGGGCCGCCGGGGCCGCCGGGGCCGCCGGGGCCGCGCGGCGCGCCACCTTGAGGCGGCGGGCCTTGCTGGGCGATGGTCGAGTAAGTCAACAACGCAGCCGCCAACAGCACGACGCAGAGAGTAACAATTTTTTTCATTGTGGTTGCCTTCAAGGTTGTTGTCAGTCGTTTTTTTCAGTTACTGCCGCAAGGCATTGATCGTTTCTTCGCTCAAACCGGTGATTTCTGCAACGTCGCTCAGCGGCATGTTTCTCTGTAGCAATTTACGCGCAGTCTCGATTGCTTTTTTCATTTCACCTTCAACCAAACCTTTTGCGTGTCCCGTCGCTTCACCTTTGATTTCAGCTTCCTGCGCCGCCGTGTCAATCACATTCTTCAAATCGCGGTAATACTTCAGGCTTTGTTCGTATTGCGCCAACTCTTCGCGATTGAACTTGCCGACCTCGGCCGCCTGAAACAGCTTGGCGAAAACACGCTCTTGCAAGCGCGCCGGCCGGTCAGTCAATTCCGGCAAGTGCTTCAACACGTAGAGCCACTTATCGAAGGTCGTCTCTAACTCGTCTTCCGACTTGCTGAACTTCGGCATCTCCAGGTAGATGAACGTCAACTTGTCGTAAAAGACGCGGTTCGCCTGGTCTTTCAACTGCACCCGGTGGCAGACTTCGTCATCGTCCTTGTCTTCGGCGAAGACGAAATCGAGGATGCCGACCAGGTAGACCGCCGCCAGCTTGAAGTTCCACTCGCCGCGCTGCTCCTGCTCCCGAATCGGGAAGGTCGCGTAATAAACGCTGCGGTCTTTGAAGTAATTCTGTTTGGCCTTCTGCATCTCGACGATAAAGCGCTCGCCGCTGGGGCTGGTGCAATAAAGATCGAAGATCGCTTTCCGATCCAACTCACTGGCGCCGAGTTGTTCATTCTGGTTGTAGGTCAAATCCTGAATTTGATGATGCGGCGGCAACAACTGATTGAGAAAGTCAATCAGCAGGTCTTTGTTCGGCTCGCTGCCAAACAGCTTCTTGAAGCCGAAATCGGTAAACGGATTGAGATACTTCTCTTGCAATGCCATACGCTATACCGCTTCCCACTGCCGCGTGCGCGCCGATTTCAACACCGCATCCGTCACCAAATCCGTCGCCAAACCATCACGGAAGGTCGGCGCGCATTCTTTGCCTGCGCCCAGCGCTTGCAGGAAGTCGGCGAACTGATGCGTAAAGGTGTGTTCATAACCGATCTGCAAACCCGGCACCCACCAATGTTTCATGTACGGCTGATCGCCGTCCGAAACGTGCACGTTGCGCCAGCCGCGCACGATGCCTTCATCGCGGTGATCGAAGTATTGAATGCGGTGCAGGTCGTGCAAATCCCAAAACGCCGAGCAATGTTCGCCGTTGATTTCGAGCGTATAGAGCGCCTTGTGCCCGCGCGCATACCGCGTCGCTTCAAACGTAGCCAGCGAACCATTCGCAAAGCGCGCCAGGAACAAGCTGGCATCGTCAATGCCGACGGGTTCGACTTTGCCGGTCAGGTTGTGCTGGCGTTCTTTGATAAACGTCTCGGTCACGGCGCTGACTTCCGTGATCGGGCCGTTCAGCCACAGCGCCGTGTCAATGTTGTGCGCCAGCAAATCGCCCGTCACACCGCTGCCCGCCACGGCGACATCCAAACGCCACAACCCTTCGCCACCCTGCGGCAAGTCTTGCGAGATCGTCCAGTCCTGCAAAAACTTCGCGCGGTAATGGAAGATGCGCCCGAAACGGCCATCATCCAGCAACTGTTTGATCAACGTCACTGCCGGCACGCGGCGGTAGTTGTACCAAACCATGTTCGGCACCTTGGCGGCTTCGACAGCGTCAACCATCGTGCGCGCCTCGGCGGCGGTGCGGCCCAACGGCTTTTCGCACATCACGATCTTGCCCGCCTGGGCGGCGGCAATGGCAATCTCGGCGTGCGTATCGTTGGGGCTGGCGATGTCAATCAGATCAATATCATCGCGCTCAACCAGTTTGCGCCAATCGCCCTCGACCGATTCGTAGCCCCAGTTGTCCGCGAAGGCTTGCGCGCGTTCGGGATTGCGCGCGCAGACCGCTTTGAGCTTGATCTGATAGGGCAGGTCGAAGAAACGCCCGGCTTGCAGGAAGGCGTTGGAATGCGCGCGGCCCATGAAGCCGTAGCCAATCAAACCGACATTCAAAGCTTTTTTGCTCATAGATGATTTGGGTTGGTTGTTTTCGCCACGTAACGACGATTGTTTGTAGCCGTGTTTGATGAACTCACAGACAATGTCTGCTGTTACGATCAATGGAGCTTGCTACTCTGTTTTGTCAGCTAGCTGCTTCATCAACTCAGCGATTACTCTGTCTTTTTCCCGCAACGCCCTTTCCTTCTCTTGCAGGACTGCTTGCAGGACTGCTTGCAGGGCTGCTTCCTTCTCTTGCAGCGCCGCCTGGTACTCGCGTTTTTCTTCGTCCAGCAATCTCTTGATCGTGCGGTCCACTTCCTCTTCGGCGTCCAGTTCTCTGCGCACCTGTGGGTCGCTGATGGCACGCGCCAGGCGTTCAACCATCTTTTTGACCAGTGGATCGCTCAGGTCGCCGGTATAGTTCAGCGTATGCGGATTGTCTGTGCGCTGTTCCTGATTGAAAACCATAAGTACTCCTTCAAGCCGTGTTCTGACGGCAGCAGTCAACAACGGAATTTGCACCGTGTAGCTTTCGTGATTGAGCAATTCAACGAACGGCTCGCGCGGGCGTGGCGAAATGATGTTGCCTGTCAGCACGTCCGTTACTTGCTGCTCCATTTTGAAAACTGCCGGATAGCCCGTCACCAGTTTGAAGCCCAAGAGATAAATTGTCACGATGGGTAACGGCAGTTTTTTGCCTCTACCCTCTGGCAAAGCATCCGCGTCATTTTCCCGGTAATTATCGGCCAGATAACGACGAAAACGCATGATGTCGAGCAACCGTTTCGCCTTTTGTAACTCGATCAAAACCTTGCGCTGCTCGTCTGCCGCCGCCTTGATGACAGCCTTGAAATCAAGCCGAAAGATATTGACTCCAAAATCCGCCGATTCCGTCGTTGTTTCCTGCGGCTTGACTTCAATGCTGACAATCTGTTCGCCCAGAATCGCGGAAATCAATTCACGCGCGACTTCGTTGTCTTCAAGCAGGTACTTGAACACACTGTCGTAAATTGGATTCCCGATTAACATACGATTCACCGGGGCAGGCTAATTCCAGCCGTGCGCCTCCCGCACCGCAATCATCGTCGCCAAAATGTTATTCCACGTCTGCGGATCGGTCATCGTCTCGTTCGAGAACATGCAGCCGTCCCAGTTGATGTGCTGCGTGCTCTTGGTGACCGCGCCGATGTCATCGCGCAGCCAGAGCCCGGCGGCGCGCACAATGTCCAACTTGCCGTTGGGATCGTTGGGCAAACAGTGGCGGCCCGTCTTGTCGTGCGAGCCGGAGCCTTTGACTGTCGCGTCGTTTTGCGCGACGTGGAAGTCTTTCACCCAGGGGCGCAAGACGCTGGTCATCTTGCCGAGCGCTTCATACAACACTTCCTTGTCCGCCCAATCGTAGCCTTCTGGCAGCAGGTTGTCGCCGGGCGAGTTGTAGCCGAGCGTAAACAGCAGCGTGTGCGCCATGTCGGCCTGAATGCCGAGCGTTTGCGGACGGTCAACTTGTTCGAGCAGTTCATTCAAATGCCGCCAGCTATGCATGCCGCCCCAGCAGATTTCGCCTTCGGCGGCGAGCCGTTCGCCGTAACTTTCAGCAATGTTGCAAGCCTCGCGGAAGGTGTCAGCGATCTGCTTGGTGTTGCCCACCGGATCGGCGGCCCAATCCGCCGGGCTGCACGAGGAATCAATGCGGATGACACCGTATTTGCGAATGCCGAGGTCGTTGAGCGTCCGGGCAATCACGCAAGATTTTTGAATCTGCGTCAGGAACGCTTTGCGCTCTGCTTCAGAGCCCATTGCCGAACCGCCGCCGGTCGGGCCCCAGACGGGCGCGACGAGCGAGCCGATAACCAAACCGCGTTCGGCGACTTGCTCGGCCAGTTCATTCAGTTGGTTATCGGTCGAATCAATATCGGTGTGCGGCAGCGAGAGAAAGATGTCTACGCCGTCGAACCGCTGACCGTCCACTTCGGCGGCGGCGGTCAGGTCTAACATCGTTTCAAATTCGATGACCGGTTCTGAATCAGGGCCGCCTTTGCCGACGAGGCCGGGCCAGGTGGCGTTGTGCAATTTGGGAAATTGGTTTTTGGTTTCTGTGCTCATTGGGTTCATCCTCAAAAATATCCGCCGCAACCAAAAGCAGAACTGCGCAGATCAGCGTTTATCAGCGTTTATCAGCGGCTAAAGTTTTGTCATATCACTTCTTGCTCAATGCTTGTGCAATCGCTGCCTCGGCCAGCGGGGCCAGCACCGCATAACCCGCGTCATTCGGCAGCACGCCGTCATCCGTGAATTCCTTTTTTAGATTGCGGCCTTCAGCCATGGCTGAATAATAATCCAGATACACCGAACCGCTCTCTGCCGCGTAATCTTTCAACCAGCCGTTCATGCCGATGATCTTGCCGAACGGGCGTAACAGCGATTGTCGCTGATAGCAATCGCAAATCGGCGTCAACGAAGCCAGCACGACACGGATGTTGTTCGCCTTGGCGAGTTCGACGATAGACATTATGTTTTCGGCGAACATGCCTTGCGTGATCGGGCCGGTGTAGCTGGCCAGGTCGTTCGTCCCGGCGAGGATCACGACGGCTTTGGGTTTGAGCTTGATGACATCCTGCCGGAAGCGCACCAGCATTTGCGGAGTCGTCTGGCGGCTGATGCCGCGATTCAGATAGGGCTTGCCGGGGAAGAAGGGCGTCTGGCCCTGGCCCCAACGTTCGGTGATGTCGTCGCCGATGAACACGACGCGCGCTTCGTCAGGCTGCGGTTTGGGCAATTCGGTGTTTTCGCTGCCATAGCGAATCAGGCCCGCCCAATCCAGCAACAGGCGGCGCTGCCCTTCGATTTGCTGTTTCAGCCCGGCAATCGTCGCGGCGCAGTTTTGCGGCGCGCGCGCCGCCGTGAGACCGCTCAGCGCGACCCAGACGAGCAGAATGGTGACAAGCGAATTTCTCATTCAAAAATCAACCGGTCTTTCTTGGCCTCAAGTTTAGCGGCCTCGAGGCCCGGCACCTTTTTCAAATCGGCGATGGATTTGAACGGGCCGTTTTTGGTGCGATACGCAATGAGCGCGGCGGCCTGCGAACGTTTGAGCGCCAGGATGCTTTCAAATTCGATGGCGTCGGCGCTGTTTACTTTCAGGCGCGGCACGTCGTCGGCCGGGTACGCGCGGGTGAGATAATCAATCACCGCCGCAACCTCCGGCTCAGCCGCTTTCATGCCAAAGGCGACCATCTTCTCGACCGTGCGCTGCCACCCGGCTTTGTCTTGTTTGAGCGAAACAGACTTATCGAGTTCATGGCATTGCGCGCAAAACTTCCGGGTCTCGGCTTTGCCGGGGCCGTCGGGCAGCGAGCGGGTTTGACTAGCGGTTGAGAGGAGCCAATTACTGGTAAAAAATAACGCCAGCGCCAACAAGCGCAACGCTCTGTGCATAATTCGATTCAACTTAATTCGTGTTGGTGAAGACATAATTCGATGCTCTCAAAATAACAAAACAACCTTACGTTCAACTATCGGCGACATCGGCTACAATTTCACCAGTTACAAATAGCCGCTCAAACAGAGCCGGCATCATCTGTGGTTTAATCTGTTCAGCCGCTTCTTGCTGTATTGCTTCTATTAGTAATTTTGTGTGGTCATTAGATGCCCCTGGTTGCATTTTTTGCTCAGCGGTGAAGGCCAGCCGTTTGATCAGTTCTTCATGACATTTCAAAGCCTCCTCGTAATCTTCCTTAGTAATGCGTTCGTTAATCGAGAGGCCGGTATTTCGCACAGTTTTGAGTGAGGATTTGAAGTTGCCTGTCATAACAAGCGGAGAGTTACTATCATCCCATCTGGTTACTGTAAGCTCTTCAACTGCAATCGCGCGTTCATCAGCACTAATGCGATGACGCTGCACGACATAGCTGTGATAAAAAATCACTTCATGTCCGACATCGGAAGAATTGTGAATGAGATTTCCTGAGGTAGAGTGCCAAGCAGAAACATATGGATCACCTTCCTTAAAAACTGTGTTGCGTCCGTCAATAAGCTCAACGTGATGCATTAGTTGGCGCAATCTATACACACCTTCCGTTTTGGTACCATCGTCGTAATAGTTAGTCACTCTCCAATAACCAGCAATATATGCCCGCTTGTTGAGCAAAGGCCAAATCTTATTTTCCCAGAGCCATACAAGTCCCTTGAAGGACAGGACGTATATACCCGCTGAAGTAAGCAATGACAGTAGCGGCTTAAGCATACCGCTAGGCGGCCCGCCTCCTGTTGCTTTTGTAGTAACAAACAAAGCTATAGTAACAAGTATTTGAACTATTACCGCAAGTACGCTCTGATGTTGTGTGTCTTTATTCATCTTGGTCTTGGCGCTGTCTCGCGCACCGAACCTCAATGCTCCATCGGGAACCCAAACGTATAAATCGTCCCATCATACGTCGTCAGGTAAAGCTGACTCATCCCGCCCGACAATGCGTTGCCGCGCGCGAACGAGGTGATCGTCGTGCCGCTGTTCCAAAGCTCTTTGCCGGTCGTGCCATCCAACGCATAAAGCACGGCGCGGCTTGAACGCAACGCGCGTTGGGCCGCCGTGACCTTGGGATCGTTGGTGCGGTACTCGCCGCTGGAGGTGGCGAAGACTACGCCGTTGATGATCGTCGGCGTCAGCGGCGCGACCAAATTGCGCGAAGCCCAGCCCGGTTGCAGCGCCAGGCCGCCGTTTTCTTCGACGACTTTCCAGGCAATGACCGCGCCTTTGGTCAACGCGCCTTGCGCCGGTTTGAAACCAACCTCAGCGGCTTGCGTCGCGGTGGCCGCTGCCAGAATCCAGCGCGTCCCGCTCAAGTCTTGCCAACTCGCCAGTGCGCCCGGCGCAAAATCGCCAGCCTTGACCGTCGCACTCGTCGCAGCCAGCGGCTTGCTGAGATCGGCGCTGTCGAACAAATGCACACGCCCGTCTTTGGTCGACGCCGCAATCACAGTTTTGCCTTTGTGCGCAAAGACCACTGGCGAAGTGGAAAACTCCTGCGCGCCCGTTGAGAACGAAGCCTTGAGCGCGAGCGTTTTGTGATCAAGGGCAACGAGCGAATTCGCTTTATCGCCGCCGTTGCCCGTCGTGACATAAATCGTCCCGTCGGCGCCAAACGCCAGCCCCGTCGTGCCGGCAATGTTGGCGTTGAAAGATTTGACTTCCTGGCTGAGCAAGTCCAGCGCCCAAACGCCATTCGCCGCGCCGTTGCAGCCATTTTGCGTAACAGCGTAGGCAGTCGCGTAGGTCACAAACAGACCAGCCGCGTTGGCGTTGGGCGGAATGAAAGGAACAGGCGTCTCGTAAGCTGCGCCATTCGACAAATGCATAGCGTGCAACTTGCCGTCGCTTGCCAGTGCATAAATCAATTGCCATTTTTCCGTCGGCAACGGAGTGGGTTTGGGCACCGGAGGCGGGGTCGCCGTTGGTCTGGGTGGATTTGGGCGCACATTCGCCAGCGTCACTGCGCCCTGCATCGGTTGGCCGACATCACTCTTGGCCGGCGTATTGCGCCCGCCGCGCGCTATGTCAGTCGCGGGCGCGGGCGGAATGGCGAACAACGCCGGCCGCGCCACGCCTGTCGTCATACCGCCGGGGCACGTCAAGGTGCTCGGCCCTGCGGCAGTCGAAGCCGAGGGAGCAGCTTTTAACGTCTTCTCCCATTCCAGCCGGCCCAGGTCGGTATCAAGCGTGAACAACTTGTCGGAACTGCCCGCAAAAAAGCCCAGCATGCGAAAGCCGCGATAGCCGATCAACAGATCCAGCGCGGCAGGCGGCGTCAGATTATTGTGGCCTTTCGGCGCATTCTTGACCTTCAGCTTCCAGAGAAACTGGAAGTTTTCTTTGGTGATCGTGTCTTTGCGAATTTTGCCGTCGGTGCGAAGCCAGGCCGAACGCTGGGCATCGGCGTTATCCGTCATCCAGTCCAGGCCGGTGCGTTGCGCTTGCACAGTTAGTGAGCAACCAAAGCAAAGTGAGAGTATGGTAACAAGGGTTTTCATTGCGGGAATTCTCAGTGTTTTAGCCATGATTAAATCAGAAGGTTTACGGATAGCGCGCCGTGTTCACAAGCAGTCAGGGTGACAGTGCCGCCTTCCACGATCCGAGCGTTCAACTCGTACCCTTTCATCAAAGCCATACCAACCAACGGCGACGTTTCAAGAATATCGATTTCAATGGGGCGAGGTTGCCCATCCCACACCACGGTGGCAGGGCAAATAGCAGCAGTTACTTCCGTGCCGTCTGCCAGCATTAACTGCTCTGAACCGATACTGTGCAATCCGAAAGCCTTCACATCTTCCGCCGAGAGGGTCAAGTACCCTGAGTAACCAGTATCAAGAATGGCTTCAAAGGCGCGCAACTTTCCTTGCGCTTCAAATACTTCTAGCGAAATAACTGCTTCGATTTTTGAGTTAATAGCGCCAGTTATCATTTCATTCGCTACAAAATGCGCGCCATCGTCGGGAAGCCGATGCGCATAAAGAAAACTTCGGCATTAGGTTTTCGCAAGCGCAAGCGGGCTGCGCTTATCGTCGCCGATTCCGCAATTTCATAGTCGCCTGAACCAACGTCAATCGCTACAACTCGGCCTTCATTGCCGCTTTCGATTTGCGGCAGGATGTCGCGATAATAAATCTCTTTGCCGAGTCGCACTACGTCCGCTGCGGTGAATTCCAAAGTTGCTGTAGCCATTGCTTTACCTCAAAGAATGATTATTTACCCGCCGACTGCGCCGCGCCGTTCGCAATCCCGAAGCAGTACTGATAGCCGTCGAAGGTGTTCAGATACACCTTGCCATTCGCCACCGACAGCCCGCCCCAGTGGCTCCACGAAGCGATCTGCGCGCCGCTGTTCCAAAGCTCCTTGCCGGTCTGCGCGTCGAGCGCATACAGCACCGCATGAGTCGAGCCTTTGATACGCCGCTCAGGGCCGTCGTTGTTGTAAGCCAGTCCGATGTCGAAGGCCGCTTGATCGGTGTCTTCGCCGTTGCCGTAGGTGAACACCACGCCATTGGCGATGACCGGCGGTTCGGCGCGATTCATATCGCGCGAAATCCAGGCCGGCGTCAGCGTGAATTTGCCCGCTTTGGCTTCGACCTTGAACGCCACCACCGCGCCCATCTTGACGACGCCGTGTTCGATCGGCGCTTTGAATTTGGAATGCTTCGGTCCCCAGAAGGGCGAGAGCACCCAGCGCGTGCCACGCGCGTCTTCCCAGGTCGCCAGCGAACCCCAGACGCCCGCCGAGGCGAAGTTGACCTCTTCGTTGCAATAGAGCGGCGTGCGGTGCAGCGGCGTGCGGTGATCGTCGCCACCGATGGAGTCGGTGTCCATCAGGTACATCACG
>JANOWX010001019.1:0-17906 GCA_031418175.1 Acidobacteriota bacterium
CAGTTACTGCACCCCATTGACGAGTGCTGGTTAAGTCGGCGATTTGTAATTGCATGGTAGCACTTTAGCCGCTGACGCCTAGCGCTGCAAGTTCAAGCAAATCATTGAGTTGTGATGATCGCCGTCGTCGCAACATGTCTATTGATTTCCGCCGTCCAGGGGCCGGCGTTGCTATAGGTATGAATGATCGGCAATCCAACATTGCTGCGGTTTGCCAGTGCTTTGCAATAAATCCAATTGGCATTTGGATCAAAGGCAATCACGATAAAATCAATCGGGTTGCCAAATGAGCTACCGTCGCCGAAACGGAGGCTTGTGCCCCCAATGTTTTCGCTGATGATATCGCCATTTACCGGGCGGCCATCACTCCCGGATCCTGTATAACCATCCCGCCGAAAGGACGCGAACAGCGTGATTTCAGCAGCGTACACGTTGAGGTCAGGTCGCGCCTTCCATGAAATATGGCCGTAGCGGAAATGGGTGGCAAAGGCGGTGGTGGCAGGGGTTAATAACCACAACACTGACAGCAACATTACATATTTGACAAAGATGGGTGTGTTTTTCTTGTAAGGCATAGCATCTCCTTGAGTCTGTTCTGTTCTCCCAGTTCTCACAGTCTTGACTTGAGTCTGGGAATGATTTGGATTCCGAGCAAGTAGTTAGATCCGCAGTGCGAGCCGTGAGGATCATGCGGAGACGGCAGAACTGATCACCCATCATCGTACGCCGCAACAGCCCAGGCTGATTGATGCCGGCGTACCTCTGCTCCAGGTACCATCTGTTTGAACTTATGAGCGCCGCCCAGTGAGAGTCCGGCGAAAAATTGAGAGTTGTTCGTTAGGTTGTTTCAGGCTCTCTCGTTATGTTGGCCATTGCTGCTGGTCGTGAAGGCGAGATTCCATGAAACGCGGCGAGTCTAGTGTGTGTGTGTGTGTCAATTGCTATCGTTATTTTTTGCTGCATTAGCCGGTCGGGTGCGCCCTGCCCTGCCACGCGCAACGTGCTGGACACCTTTCTCACAAGCCGTTGATTGTCCGGCTTGAAGGCCTCGTGCTAAGCTGCGCGCCGAAACAATCAGGCTGGGCCGCACGCTCCCGCGCTTACTAAGCGGTAATGAACTGCAGCCGTCCGCCCGCGAAACCCCTGACCACGATTGCGTCTGAGAGGATTTGCATTTGAAGATCATTCCTTTGGGAACCAGTTCCGGCAAACCCAGGCTGCACCGCAACGTCAGCGCCACCGCCGTCGTGGTCGAGGGCGAGTGATGGCTGTTCGATTGCGGCGAGGGCACGCAAACGCAATACGGCAACGGCGCGGTAATCTTCACGCGCGACGGCGGGGCGGCGCGGACGTTCGCGCGTTATGTCAACTGCGGGATGATCGGCGTGAACGTGGGCGTGCCCGCGCCGATGGCGATCTTTCCGTTCACGGGCTGGAACCAATCGTTCTTTGGCGATCTGCACATTCAGGGCGTCGAGGGCTTTCATTTTTATACTCACAACAAAGTCGTGTTGAGCCGGTGGCCCACGCGTGAGGATTCCGGGAAGCGTGTGTTAGGTTGGTAAGTAGGCGGGCAAAAACAATCAGGCATGCAGTACTGACGAAGTGTTACAAGGCTTTCCGGTTTTTGCCGGTGAACTTATCAGTTCGCACGCAAATTCGGATTTGTTAGCGGCCATTAGCGGAAAAGGTCGGGCCGCAAGACATCCGCGCCACTCAACGGCGCCAGGCGCGGTAAGTCGCGGTTGAAAGCGGCACCGTCCACCAAGGTCAATTTTTCTCTCCAGGGGCCAAACGTGTCGCTGCACTTCAGGAAATAATGCATACCGTTGACGGTGGTGAGCGCAAGCTGGCCTTTGCCGGAATTGAAGATGTTTAAGACGTGGGGGCCGGGCGCGACTCGTATGGTGAAATGGCGTCGCTCGCGCAGGTTCGCAATGGGCACGCCATCGAGAAAAATGGCCGCTTCGCCACTGCCGCCGCCCAATTGATAAAAGTGCAGAAAGCTGGCTGGTGGTGGTGTGGGTAAGGGTAAGGGTGTGGGTGTGGGTGTGGGTGTGGGTTTCATTTTGGGACGGATCCGTGGTGACGCCAGATAGGCCCAACTGCCGTTGCTGCGCAACAACACTCGTTGGCCGTTGGCCAGCGTCGCGCTCGTAGTGGTAACAGGAGGGCCGGACGTATATTCCCAAGTCCCTTCGTTGAGCAGGACTGTGCGCCCGTCTTTGGTCCTAGCACTCAGACCTCTAGGGCGGGTTTGTTCAAGGGAGTTACTGACACCGACGCCGGTGCTGACAAAATTCGAAGGGCCAGGATCGCTAAAGGTTGCGAAGCCGCATCCCAGTCCAGGCAAGAGGCACAACAAGAGTAGAGTTAGCTTGGTTATGTGAGTTGATTTCATGTAACAGTCTCGCTTTCCCGCCGGGCAATTAGCGCTAAAACTATGACGTGAAGTTGATGATTTGGGGGGCTCAAGAGCCGTGTGCGACTGCCGTCTCTCCTACAGTTATACCTAACACTGCACTTAATACCTGTAGAAGGCTTCTGGGACCGTTGAACTGAACTACGCTGCTGAATATTGCTTGTTACTGCGCTTAGTCGAGATACCAGTAAAAACACTGCTGAAACCGGTGCGTATGCTATGCCGGTATGAATAGGCTGTCAATCGTTTGGCCCCGGTACAGGGCAAAACTTGGCCGCTGCCAACCGCGACAAGCCGACAGCGCCAGGCATTTTTATAAGGACTACCTTTGAAGATCATTCCGTTGGGAACCAGTTCGGGCAAACCCACGCTGCATCGCAACGTCAGCGCCACCGCCGTCGTGGCCGAGGGCGAATGGTGGCTCTTCGATTGCGGCGAAGGCACGCAGATGCAAATTGCGCGTGCCGGGCTTTCGATTCACCGGCTGGCTGGCGTTTTCATCACGCATCTGCACGGCGATCATTTCAACGGGCTGGCGGGCTTGCTCTCGACGATGGCGCTGGATAAGCGCGAGCGCGAACTGGTAGTCGCGGGGCCGCCGGGCATCCGCGAATATCTGGATGTGCTGCGGCGCTTGAAAATTCTGTGGACGAATTACCCGCTCGTGTTGTGCGAATACGGCAAACAGGATTTTGCCGAGGCGGCGCAGTTGCAGGTTTACGACTCCGAGCGGTTTTACGTGGTGACACGCCCGTTGCAGCACCGCATCTTCGCGCTGGGTTATCGCGTGCAGGAAAAAGACCGGCTGGGCAAATTCGATCTGGCGCGCGCGCACGAGTTGGGCATTCCGCCGGGGCCGCTGTTTGGCAAGCTGCAACGCGGCGAAAGCGTCACGTTGCCCGATGGCCGCCTGATCGAATCGTGCGAAGTCGTCGGCGCGCCACGGCCCGGCAACTCCGTCGCTTATGTGCTGGACACGCGCCCCTGCGAAAACGCGGTGCTGCTGGCGCGCGACGTGGATTGGCTGATTCACGAGGCCACCTTTACCGAAGACTTGTTGGAAGAGGCCGAACATTACGGCCATTCGACCGCGCAACAGGCGGCGCGCACGGCGCTGGACGCGGGCGCGCGACGCTTGCTCATTACGCACTTTAGTTCGCGTTACCCCGATGCCTCGCAGTTGTTGACCGAGGCGCGCGCAGTCTTTCCGGCGACGACGCTGGCGCGCGACCTGATGGAGATTGAAGTTTGATTGCGGTTTCAGGGGACGGCGCTTACTATGCGCGTGCCAAGTGCCATAACCGGAAAGGAGCAAACGATGAGTCCGACCATCAATCCCGAAACTGTTGAGTTGCGCCAGCAGGTCAACCTCAACACTAAAGAAATCGCCGAATTGCGCGGTAATGTCCAGCAACTGGATAAGCTCGCTACCATGACCAGCCGGCAGTCTACGCTGCAAATCGCCGCCATTGTGATTAGCCTTTGCTTGACGATGGCTGGGGGCTTGTATTTCCAAACCACCACGCTTGACCGGCGTCTTGAACAGCTTGAGAAAAGGCTCGACGGACGCATAGATCAGCTTAGCGGCAGGATAGATCAGATCGAGAAAAGGATGGAACGTCTCGAGCGCAATCTCGACGATCTCAACAAGGAACTGCGCACCCAACGCTCCGCACCGAAATAGCGCCGCCAAAGGCTTCTGGCCGTGCCGCCCCGCATGAACGCCTCCTTCTTCAACAAACTCATTTACGCCGCCCTGTTGTCGTTGCTCGTGCTGACGCCGCTGCCTTACGGCACGGTCGAAGTCTGGTCAACCACGTTGTGGGAACTGCTCGTTTTCGCGCTTGCACTGCTCTGGGGTTGCGATGTGCTGCAAACAGGGCGGCTGACGCTGGCGCGCAATCCGTTGGCGCTGCCGTTGTTGGGCCTGCTCTTGCTGGCCATCGCGCAACTGCTGCCGCTTTCAGGCAATCACCCGCTGACCTATGACAGCTATGCGACGTGGCAGGCCGCCGTCAAAATTTTCGCCTCGTTGCTTTTCTTTTTGCTCTTCGCCACTTATGTGAACACCGACGAACGGCGGCGCACGGCGGCCAAAGTCAGCATCGCCGTTTGCACAGTGATTGCGCTGATCGCCATTGGGCAAAGCTATTTGGGCAAAATGCTTTGGCCGCGCGGCTCGTTTGGCCCCTTCGTCAATCGCAATCATTTCGCGGGTTTTCTGGAATTGGGCATCGGGTTGACGGGCGGCTTGCTCGCCGGGCGCGGGACGCGGCGTGAATGGCTGGCCGTGTATGCCAGCGCCTTGCTGGTGCTGTGCGCGGGGTTGGTGCTGTCGGCTTCACGCGGCGGTGTGCTGGCGCTGGGCGCGGAATTGATCTTCCTGATTGCCATCGCCGCGCCGGGTTGGAGCAGCGAACATGGCAGCGAGCAGGGCAGCGAGAAATCACGCGCGGGTTTGCTAATAAGGGCCGCCGCCGCGTTGTTGCTGGGCGCGGGCACGATTGGCGGCACCGTCTGGCTGGTCGGGTCGGAAGGCTTGGTCGCCAATTTCTCGCAATTGGAAAAAGAAGGGCAGGCCGAGAGCCTGGCCGAAAGCCCAGATAGATACAGCCGCCGCGACATTTGGCATGCGAGTTGGCAGATGATCAAAGCGCATCCCCTCGCCGGCGTCGGTCTGGGCGCGTTTCAATTCGCTTATACGCGCTATGACCTCAGCTCCGGCTCGCAACGCGTCGAGCAAGCGCACAACGATTATTTGCAAGTGTTGGCCGATGGCGGCGTGATCGGCGGCGTGCTGGCGCTGTGTTTTATCGAACTGCTTTTCCTGCACGGTTTTTTGCTGGCGAATACGCGCGACAAACGGCGGCGCGCGCTGGTGCTGGGCGCGCTGACTGGCTGTTTTGCCATGGCCGTGCACAGTTTCGTGGATTTCAATTTGCAGGTCACCGCGAATGCGCAGTTGTTTTTGGCGCTGTGCGCATTGGCCACGACGACGCTTGAACGTTCAGGCCAGCGGCGTGACCAGCGGCGTGACCAGCGGCGTGATTAGCTGCAAGCACGACCTTGCTGCCGGGAGCGCGGGACACGGCTGGTGAAGGCGCGGCAGACGATTTATCACGATGCCGAGCATCCGTCGGCGATTGTGTTGCCGGTGATTCCAAGATAATTGAAACCGTAGCTATGATCGTAATTGTTTTAGCCGAATGCGAATGAGCAGATCGTGCAGCGCGGGTTTTGCAGTTGCGGCTTCAGGTAGTGAACTGTTCTGAAAAGCCTCTTCCAACTGATTTCTCAGATGTTCGTATTCATTCGCGTGAAAGGCGCTGTCAGCATCATCCAGCGCGCCGTGCTCAGGCCCGCCGAGTTTACGCGCGATCAACTCTTTCAGGTAAGGCAGTTTGAACTCAGTGATGAGCGTGACCAGATTGGCTTCGATGATGCCAGCACGCATCAGATGAATGCCGGTCAGCAAGACGCGGTAAACATACAACAGCGGTTTGACGCGGCGTGGCCATTCCTTCTCGAAAAGCTTCCATTGCGTTTCGGCAAACCCAAAGTAGTGATGGCTGTGATGGCGCGTGAGGCAGTTTTTGGCAATCTCCCTCAGTTCTTCGTATTCTGGCGTCGTGTGTAAGACGAGCGGCGAATAAAGCTGCTCCAACACGTAACCGTTCTTTTTCAGCAAGAGGCCGAAGAACTTTTTGACATCGTGCGTGACCAAGTCAATTTCCAGTCCCTCGCGCAACTCAGTAACTTCGATGGTTTCTTGCGGCTCATACAAGCCAATCACTTCTGGCACCGGCAAGATGTGCACGCCGCGCAGGTCGTAATCGGAATCCGGCGAAGGGAACCCGTAAAGGTGTGCGCCGCTGATAGTGGCAAACAGCAGTGGATAAGGCTGTGCGGCGATTTCGGCTTGGACACGCGGATCAATCCAGATTGGCTGCATTCGGCCACTCTCCATTCACCCTCGCCCGTCGTGCCTTCAACAAAAACGCATTGGCTTTTTCGTAATCGGGCCGTTCGGGCAGGCGCGTGAAATTGAGCGCGCCGTCGAATTCCTGATGCAGCCGTAAGCGCAAGGCGTTGACCTCTTCCCACGCCACTTCGCCATTGCGAATCGCCAGCAATTCATCGCGGCGCGCGCCGACGTGCACGGGCACCTGGCCGTCGCGCAGCGTGCCGATGCCGGCGTACAACAGGCGGATGAGGTGCATCGCGTGTTTCCATTTCAGGCTGCCGTGCGCGCGCAAATCCTGTTCGAGCTTCTTGAATTGCGACATCACATAGCCGTTGTAAGTCTGATAAACCAGTTGCGAGAGGAAGGCCGCGCGCATGGCCAGCAACTCTTCGGCCAGCGGCGTCGCGTGTTCGACCAGCGGCGTGTAAAGGCATTCCAGGATATTCGGATTGGCCTTGAGCGCGAGCAGCAAGAACTTCTGCAACTCCCAATAACATTCCTCGGTTTCCTCGTTTTCGAGTTGTTCGGGGATGCCGTAAAGCGACCAGTGCAACGCGGCGGGCGGCAGGTAAATGCCGCGCCGGTCGGTGTCGGAATGTTCGTGCTCCAGGCCGTAGGCACGCGAACCGACGACGCAGCGGTAAATCACGTAATCGTGCAGGTCGTATTCGGCCAGCGCCGCGCCCACGGCGTGCAAGCCGGCCTGTTGATGTTGCTTGCGCAAGCTCAGTTCGTTGCGTTGGAGCGTGGCTTCGACGCCGTTGGCGAAGAGGATGCGATAGGCGTGGTGTTGGTCAACCGGCGCGTTGGTCACGACGCCGACGGCCCCGCGCGGGCAGAGTACGTTGCCGTCGGCGTCCAGAATTTCGACACGCGCGACGATTTGGGCGCCGGCGGGAATGATGAGGTGCGGATTGGAAGTGCGCGGGTCAGTCACAGGCGTTTGCTTCACCACGAAGTGACGAAGAGCACGAAGACGACCTGAAGTGTGCTTCGTGCTCTGCGGTGTTTCTCAATTCTGTCGCTTGCTTCAAGGCTGCGGTGTCGGTGTCGGCGTGGGTTTGGCCGCTGGGGGGCGCGGGCGGGTGGCCGGGTCGGCCGGCTTCTCACCAATTTCTTCGCGCGTTTCGCCGCGCACCTCGCCTTTGATCTCGCGCGCGGGCTCCGGATTGATTTCCTGCTTGGCGGTGGCGGGCGTGATCGCCGGATTCGTGGCCGGGGCAGTCAGCCGCGCGCCGGCTGCGCGTAGGCCCGCTTGCGCGAGCTTCGAGGTCGGGCGCAATTTGAGCGCCTCGGCAAAACGCTGTTGTGCCTCGCTGAAACGCGCTTCGGCCAGGGCGGTGCGGGCATTGCTGAGCGCGCTTTGAAACAGCCGCAGCGTGGCGACGCGTGCCCGGGCCACGGTGGCATAGGGCGTGGCCGGATTGGCGACCAGGAATTCTTCGTAAGCGCGAATGGCCTCGTTGTAACTCTCTTGCTGTTCGGCCTGCCGCGCTAAATTGAAAGCGGGTGAATCAGGCAGCGCCACCGCCGGTTTGGGCGTCGGCAAGACCTGCAAACTGCGCGGCGTGGCCGCTGTTGGCAACGCTTCCTGCGGTTCGGGGGCCAGCAAGGGTGAAGGCGAAACCGCAACTTGAGCGGCCTCGCGCCGCGCCATGTCCGAGGCGCGACCTTCGTTGCTGCTCGGCGATGAGAAGAAGTACGCGCCCGCCAGCGTGCCGATCAGCACCGAAACAATCGTGACGGGGATCAACCACCAGTCGCGCCGTGATTTGCTGATGTCGGCGAATTGCGGCGGCGCGACATTGACCGGGATCGCGCGGGGCAGCGCCGAGGCCGCCTGGTTTGGAAACGCCGCCGAGTTCCGCCGCAGCGGTTCAACACGGGCCGGTTGGCTGCGCGAGGGCCGTTCGGGCGGCAGGATTTGCAGTTTGACGGTGGGTGGCGCCTGTTGAAGAGTCGGTTGTTGCCACATCTGCTGCGGCATCTGTTGGGGTGGACGTTGCAGCGTGGTCGGGGGCATTGGCTGCGGCAGGTTTTCGTGTGACGTTGCGCCGCGCAGTGCGCCTTTCAATGTGTCCATGCGCGAGGTCAGTTCGCTTGAATTGATTTGCGGCTCGCACTCGTGCAGCGCGCGCATCAAATCAGCCGCCGACGCGAAACGCTCTTTGGGATTGCGCTTGATCGCTTTGGCAATCACCAGCGCCAATTGCGGCGGCACATCGGGCCGAATCTGCGTCAGCGAGGCGGCCTCGGCTTCGCCATTCAAACGCCGCACGTCCAACGCCGCGCTGTCGTTCGACCAATTGGCGAAGGGCACGCGCCCGGTCAGCATTTCATAAAACGTCACGCCCAGGCTGTAAATGTCAGAACACGCGTCGGGCGTCACACCGCGCGCTTGTTCCGGCGCCAGGTAATCGTTCTCTTGTTCGTAAACCGCCGCGGCGGCTTTGCGGCCCTCGCCGCCCAGCACCTTGTTGACGATGCTGAAATCGGTGACGCGCAAACGTCCGCGCTGATCCAGCAGCAGGTTGCTCGGCTTGAGGTCGCCGTGAATCAGGCCGGTGCGCTGAAAATCGGATTGATCCAGATAGGTGAAACGATGCGCGTGATCAAGCGCGCCCAACACCTGCTTAACCAGGAAAACTGCCTGCGCCACATTCGGCACCCCCTGGTGGTTGAGCAAGTCGCGCAAACTCGAACCCGGCACGAACTCCTGGATCAGGTAGAAGCGGTCTTCGACTTTGAGAAAGTCATAGACCTGCACGATGTTCGGGTGTTGCAGTTGACGCTGCACAAAAATTTCGCGGCGGAAGCGGGCTTTGAGCTGGGTTTGCGTAGACGATGGAAAGGCCGCGAGGTTGATCGTTTTGATGACGACCTCGCGCGTTTGATCTACGCTTTGCCCACGATAGATCGGCCCCAGACGCCCCTGCGCCAGTTCGCCGGTGATTTGATAGTTGCCAATGAGTTTACCAATCATTGCCATCACGCTTCGGAATAAACGTTAAGCTGGGCCTTCGTGGGGCGACTGTTGCTGTTACAGAATGGATAACGGGGGTGACGGGCGCAGTCTACGCAAAGGTTTCCGAAAAGGCAAAAGTCTTGCGCCGAAAGCGGGCGTGGCGGCATATTTTTTTGGCGGGCTTCCAAAGATCGCGAAGCTTGCAAGCGCGCAGCCGCAGATAGATAAATGCCGACACACGCAGATGGGGTACGGTTTGAGCCGCGTCTATCAACGTTATCTGCGGCTGTGTACTTTTAACCGCAGCTTGCGCGCCCATCACCCGGCTTCTATAATCCGCCCTTTCTTAACGGTAGGCTGAAGCGCGCATAGACGCGGCCTGCCGCCCCGCAACGCCGGAATCAAGATGACCGAATTTGCCAGACTGTTACGCTTCCTCACTCCTTATCGCGCAATCTTTGCGTTTTCAGTGGTGTTGATGGTGGCGACCGGTTTGCTCGAAGGCGCGACCACGCTGTTGCTGGTACCGATCTTTGACAAGATGTCCAATGCGCCTGTCGTTGAGGCGGCGCGCAGTTGGGTTGATCTGCGCAACTGGCTGCCGGTGGGCAGCCTGGACAATTGGAATGTGATTGCCGGGCTGTTGGTCGGCTTCACTCTGGCCAAAGGGCTGACCGAGTATTTCTCGTCTTATTCGATGAGTTTCATCGGCCAGCACGTGATTGCCGATGTGCGCCAGACGCTCTATGACCATTTGCTGCGGCAGGCGGCAGTGTTTTTCGGCAAACATCCGACCAACGAATTGACTGCGCATCTGGTTAGCGATGCCGGGCTGGTCGAACGTTCGGTGAGCGACACGCTGCGCGATTTGTTGCGCGAATCGGTGACGATGGTCATTTATCTGGTGCTGCTGTTCAGCCTGAACTGGCGGCTGGCCGCGGCGATCTTGCTGCTGGCGCCGCCGGTCGCCTATCTGACCAATACGTTCAACCGGAAGCTGCGCAAACACGTGAATTCGCGGCAGGAAAGCAGCGCCGAGATGTTGGACGTCGCGCAAGAGGCCCTCTCGTCGCAACGCGTCGTCAAGGCCTTTGGGATGGAAGCCTACGAGAGCGAACGCTTTGGCCGCGTCGCGCGCAAGCAGATGAAAGACCAGTTGCGCGCGATGCGCATTTATTTCGTCTCGCCCATCGTGCTCGAAACCATCGGCATCGTCGCGCTGGCCTTGCTGCTGATCTACGCGCAACAAAGCATCCGCAACGACGCGATGACGCTCGGCACGTTCGTCAGCTT
The DNA here is from genome assembly GCA_031418175.1 of Acidobacteriota bacterium. Classification (GTDB taxonomy): domain Bacteria; phylum Acidobacteriota; class Blastocatellia; order RBC074; family RBC074; genus JACPYM01. Next base: position 10,645 of record JANOWX010001019.1, read on the forward strand.
CCTGTTCTGCATGTTCAAAAGCTACGATCCGATTCGCCGCCTGAGCCGTTTGCAGCACGATTTGCAGCAGGGCCTGGCCTCGGCGGCGCGTATCTTCAAGCTCTTGGACGAACAGGCTGAGATGCGCGACAAACCAGATGCGCGCGAGTTGCAAGGCTTTGAACACACGATCGAGTTCCGCCACGTGAGTTTCAGTTACGGCGCCGGGTTCGATCTGCCGGTGCTCGAAGACGTTTCGTTCACCGTGCACGCGGGCGAAATGCTTGCCATCGTCGGCCACAGCGGCGCGGGCAAAAGCACGTTGACCAATTTGCTGTTGCGGTTCTATGACGCCACCGGTGGGCAGGTGTTGATTGACGGCACGGATGTGCGCGCGTTGAAGCTAGCCGCGTTGCGGCGGCAAATGGCGATGGTCACGCAGGACGTGCACCTGTTCAACGACACGGTGCGCGCCAACATCGCGTATGGCGCGTTTGGCCGCCACGACAATGACGTAGCGATCAAACAAGCCGCGCAAGCGGCGCTGGCCGCTGAATTCATCGCCAAGTTGCCCGCCGGCTATGATACCGTGGTCGGCGAACGCGGCTTGATTCTGTCGGGCGGTCAACGCCAGCGTCTCGCCATCGCGCGGGCCTTGTTGAAGGACGCGCCGATTTTGATTCTGGACGAGGCGACCAGCGCGCTCGACACCGAAAGCGAACGGCTGGTGCAACACGCGCTCAACAATCTGATGCAGGGGCGCACGACCATCGTCATCGCGCACCGCCTCTCGACCGTGCGACGCGCCGACCGCATTCTGGTGATGGACGCCGGACGCGTCGCCGAAACCGGCACGCACGATGAGTTGCTGGCGCGCGCCGGCATTTACCGGCGGCTGTATGAATTGCAATTCGCGGAAGAAGAAGTTGATGCAGTAATCGTAGGATAGACTTTAGTCTGTCCTACCTCCGTGTAAACATCTAATAAACTACAGCCCGGACAGACTAAAGTCTGTCCTACATTTTCGAGGAGTAAAATGCTCAAAAGCATGACAGGCTACGGCAAGGGTACCGTGACGGGTGAGAATTTCACCGTGACGGTGGATATGCGCTCGGTCAACAACCGCAACCTGGACATTCACTGGCGCGCGCCGCAAGACCTGGCGCCGCTGGAAATCCCGTTGAAAAAACAGGTGCAAGCCGTTCTGTCGCGCGGACGCGTGGATGTGAACGTCAGCTTCCAGCAAACCGGTGATACGACCTTTGAATTGAATCGCCCGCTGATTCGCGGCTACCTGGAAGCCATCCGCGTGATGCGCGATGAGTTCGGCCTCTCAGGCGAAGCCGATTTGGCGGCGCTGGCCCGGCTGCCGAATGTGTTGATCGCGCCGAGCACCAACACGCTCGGCGACACCGTGCTGCAAGGCATCGAGGCCGCGCTGACCCAGGCCCTGACCGCGCTGGTGGCCATGCGCGCTGTCGAAGGCCACGAACTGCAAAAGGAATTGCTGGGCCGTGTTGATCGCATCGAAAAAAACGTGGGCATCATCGAAGCCAACGCCGGCAGCATCGCGGATTTTTACCGCGAGAAGCTGCAAAAGCGGCTGAGCGAGGTGCTCGACAAAGCCGTCGTGGATGAAACGCGGCTGGCGCAGGAAGTCGCCTATCTGGCCGAACGCTGCGACATCAGCGAAGAGATCGCACGCCTAAAAAGCCATCTGGTTCAGTTGCGCGAACTGTTGGGCAACGACGGCGAGATTGGCAAGAAGCTCGATTTCCTGTTGCAGGAAACCAACCGCGAGGCCAACACGATTTTGTCCAAGGCTTCCGAACTGGAAATCTGCGACGCCGCGATTGACATCAAGACCGAAGTCGAAAAACTGCGCGAGCAGTCGAACAACGTTGAGTAATGCTGGGAATGTTGACGGGCAATCTGATCATCGTTTCCGCTCCGTCTGGCGCGGGCAAGACGACGCTGGTTGGCGAAGCGCTCAAGCGCGTGCCGAATGCGCGGCCCTCGGTTTCGTCCACCTCGCGACCGCCGCGTGCGGGCGAACTTAACGGCGTGCACTATCATTTCGTCACGCGCACTGAATTCAGCGCGCTGATTGAACGCGGTGAGTTTCTGGAATGGGCCGACGTGCACGGGAATTTTTACGGCACGGCGCGCCGTGCTGTTGAAACGCTGCTGGCTGCGGGCGCGGATGTGATTCTGACGATTGACGTACAGGGCGCGGCGCAAACACGCCACCTTTTCACCGACGCAATTAGCGTCTTCATCCTGCCGCCGTCCTATCAGGCGCTGCTGGCGCGGCTGGGCGAACGCGGGGCCAATGGCGCGGCTGACTTGGAATTGCGCTTGCAAAATGCGCGCGCTGAAATTGCGCACTGCGCGCAGTTTGATTACGTCGTAATCAACGACGAACTGGAACCGGCGAGCGCGGAACTCGCGGCCATCATCCTGGCCGAACGTTGCCGCCACACACGCCGCCTAGCCGACATCGAACAAATTCGGCAAACCTTTGTGACGAACATTTGACCGGCTTTTAACCGGCAACCAACCGGAGGTAATTGCGTTATGACCAACAACACAGAGAACAACGAAGTAGCAACCATTGACAGCAAATACCGCAAAATTCTGATTGCGGCCAAACGCAGCAAACAACTGCAAAAAGGCGCCCGCCCGCGCGTCACTGTGCCCAACGCCAAATCCACGCGCGTCGCGCTGGCCGAGTTGGAGCACGGCCTCATTGATTTTGAATTGACCGAAAAAGTCGAGAAGTAAGCACGAGGGAGAGTGGGGGACGGGGAATCTCAATGAGGTTAAGGCAAGCTATTTGCTATGCGGTTTGGGACTACGTGAGGCTGACGCATTCAACCTTCTTCCTTCCTCATGCTGAATTCTTTTGCAGAGAAGTACTGCAAAAGAATTCAGCATGAGGAAGGAAGAAGGTTGAATGCCAGCGGCCGGTCGCTTTGAAGCCCGCAGCCGCTGGGCAAGCAATTTCCTTGCCTTAGTCTCATTGCGGCGAATCTCCCCCTCCCTCCTCCCTCGTCATCTTAAAACTATGGCTGCCAAAGTCCTGCTCGGCGTCACCGGCTGCATCGGCGCCTACAAAGCTGCCGAAGTCTTGCGCGGCTTGCAAAAAGCCGGCGTCGAGGTGCGCGTGATGATGACGCGGCACGCGACTGCCTTCATCGCGCCGCTGACGTTTGAGGCGCTCTCTGGCCAGCCGGTCATTGTCGAGATGTTCGACCGGCCCAGCCACGCCGGGATTGAACACATTACCCTCGCGCGCTGGGCCGACCTGGTTTTGATCGCGCCCGCCACCGCCAATTGCCTGGCCAAATTCGCCCACGGCCTGGCCGACGATTTTCTTTCGACGGTTTATCTCTCGAACACCAATCCAGTAATGATTGCCCCCGCGATGAATGTCGAGATGTGGCAGCATGCGGCGACGCAGGCCAATCTGGCAATCCTGCAAGCGCGCGGCGTCCAGATCATCGAACCGGGCGTCGGCTATCAAGCCTGTGGCGAAGTCGGCGCGGGCCGCTTGGCTGAACCGGATGAAATCGTGGCGCGCGTCTTGGCCTGCTTGGCTAAATCTCAAATCTCAAATCCCAAATCCGATGATTTGCCCAAATCCGATGATTTGAAAAACGAACACGTCCTGCTCACCGCGGGCCCCACGGTGGAAGACCTCGACCCGGTGCGCTTCATCACCAACCGTTCGTCGGGCAAGATGGGTTATGCGCTGGCCGCAGCCGCACAGGCACGTGGCGCGCGCGTCACGCTGGTGTCAGGGCCGACGCGGTTGCAACCGCCCGCGCACGTCGAAACAATCCACGTGCGTTCGACGCGCGAGATGTATGACGCCGTGCTGAGCCGTTTGCCCGCAGCGACTGTGTTTATTGGCTGTGCCGCCGTGGCTGATTTCCGCCCCGCGCAAAAGGCTGAAAACAAACTCAAGAAACTGGGCCGCACCAGCATCACGCTCGAACTCGAAACGACCGAAGACATTATTGCTGCGGTAGGTGCAGCGCCGAATCCGAATCATCGTCTGGTCATCGGCTTTGCCGCCGAATCGCAGGAGTTGCTCGCTTACGCCGAGCGCAAGCTGCGCGAAAAAGGCCTGGACACCATTGTCGCCAACGACATCACGCGGCCGGACGCGGGCTTTGACACCGACACGAATGCGGCGACGATCTTGCGCCGTGATGGCACGCGCACCGAACTGCCGTTGCAAACCAAACGCGAACTGGCGGAACGGGTGCTGGATGAGATTTCGCATTTGAGGTAGGACAGACTTTAGTCTGTCCGTTGCCAAATATCGGACAGACTAAAGTCTGTCCTACCGAGAACAGGATGGATGCACGCGAAGAATTTCTGGCACTGGTACAGCAAGCCAAAGAGCATCTGCGTTACTACCAGGAACTGGGCATCACGCAGATGGGAGTGGCTGAAACGCCGCGCCTGTCCAAACCGTCCGCCGTCAGCGCGCCTGTGCCTGTGGCGTCCGTTGCAGCGATTGCGCCAGTTCCCGCGCCCGCCCCTGTCAGCGCGAAACCAACGGCAATGCCTGCCCCGCCACCGTCAACGCCAGTCCCGTTAATCACACCCGCAACTATGCCCAAAACAGACGACACACCGTTGCTTTTCGGCGAACTGGAAAATGCCGCAACGCCAGTGCTAACAACCCCGCTGGTTGAAACGCTCGAAGACATTCGCCGCGCGCTGGGCGATTGCCAACGTTGCAAGCTCTGGTCAACGCGCACCAACCTGGTCTTTGGCGAAGGCAACCCGCAAGCGCAACTGATGTTCGTCGGCGAAGGCCCCGGCGCTGACGAAGACGCCACGGGCCGTCCCTTCGTAGGCCGCGCGGGCCAGTTGCTGACCAAGATGATCGAGTCAATTGATTTGAAGCGTGAACAGGTTTACATCGCCAACGTCGTCAAATCGCGCCCGCCCGACAACCGCGCGCCTGAGGCCGACGAAGTCAAAGCCTGCAAGCCGTTTTTGTTACGCCAAATCGCTTGCATCAAACCCAAACTGATCGTCACGCTTGGCAATCCGGCCACGCAGTCGCTGCTCGAAACCAAAGTCGGCATCACACGCTTGCGCGGCGCAGTGCAAACTTATCCGCACCTGCCCGAGGTCAAAGTCATCCCGATCTTTCACCCGGCTTACCTGCTGCGTTCGCCCGACAAAAAGCGCGAGGCTTGGGAAGATTTGAAAAAGGTGCGGGCATTTTTACGTGGTGAACTTGAGGATTAGGGGCGCTTGTTGCGGAGAACGGCGCCAGCCGCATCAAAATGCTCGAACACGTGTTGGCGTCAGCCAACGCGAAAATCCTGGCCTCAGCCTGAAGAACTTTTGCCGTGCCCGGAGCCTGATGCTAAGATCACGCCCGTGCTGCTGACCGGCTGGTCAGTAAATCGTCCGCAGTTCCATTCAACCAACCGAAAACTGAATCGCAAAGGAGCGTCCATCGTGAAGCACAGAATTCTTTGTTTGCTGTTGTGCGCGGCGCTGTTCGTCCCCGCCGTCTCTTCATCGTCTTCGTCGTCGTCGTCGTCTTCTTCTTCTTCTTCTTCTTCCGGGCCTTTTGGCAGCAACGGCAAGGGGCTGACGCCAGGCACGCCCGAAGAGGCTGGCTTGGGCAAAGACCGCCTGGCCCGCATCGGCGAAACGATGCAAAAACACATCGCCGCCAATCGCGTGGCCGGCGCCATCGGCCTGATCGCGCGGCGTGGCCGTGTCGGCTACTTCGAATCGTGGGGGATGCTGGATAAAGAGTCCGGCAAGCCCATGCGCAAGGACGCCATCTTCCGCATCTACTCAATGACCAAGGCCGTGACCGGCGTGGCCGTGCTGAGCTTGTACGAAGAGAACAAGTTTGCGCTGAGCGAGCCGGTCTCAAAATACTTGCCCGAACTCGCCAACCTGCGCGTGGCCGTGGATCAGCGGGACGCCACCGGCAAGCGCACCTTTTACACCGTGCCCGCCGAACGCGAGATCACCATCCGCGATCTGCTGCGCCACACATCGGGTTTGAATTACGCCGGGCCGCGCGACGAAAAGGGCGATCTGTTTTACGTCAAAGCCGGCGTGATGCAGCCCAGCATCACCATCGAGGAAGCCGTCAAACGCATCGGCAAGGTGCCGCTGGTGCATCAGCCGGGGACGATCTGGGATTACAGCATTTCGCAGGACGTGCTGGGCCGTTTGATCGAAGTCGTCTCGGGTCAGACGCTGGACGTGTTTTTCGCCGAACGCATCTTCAAGCCGCTTGGGATGGTGGATTCGGGCTTTTACGTGCCGCAGGAGAAGTGGGAGCGTTTAGCCACGCTCTACACGCCGAACGAAGACAAGACGATCAAACGCCACGCCGGGCCGCCGCAGGAGTCGTACAAGAAACCGGCGACCTTGTTGCTGGGCGGCGCTGGCCTGGCTTCGACGGCCATGGATTACGCGCGCTTTATTCAGATGCTGCTCAACAATGGCGAACTGGATGGCGCGCGCATCCTCAGCCGCAAGTCGGTCGAACTGATGCGCGCCGATCATCTGGGCGAACTGCCGCGCGTGGGCAATCTGTTGCAGCCGGGCTATGGCTTCGGGCTGACCTTCGCCGTCAATCGCGGCGTGGGCGCGACCGGGGCCAGCGGTTCGGCGGGCGAATACAACTGGGGCGGCGCGGCGGGCACGCGCTTCTGGATTGATCCGCAGGAGCAGATGATCGGCGTGTTTATGGTGCAGATTCTGCCGCACACCGGACTCAACTACGGCGGCGAGTTCAAGCAACTGGCCTATCAAGCGATTGTTGATTGAACGGGAGGATTTCGGATGAAACAACGCACGCTTCGTTCTTTTTTCCTGCTGGCGGCCGTGTTCTTGCTCAGCCTGGCCGCAGCCAAGCAGCGCAATGTCAGCCAGCCAACGGCGCGCCAGCCAAACATCGTCATCATCATGGGCGACGACCTAGGTGTCTGTGATGTCAGCATGTACGGGTGCAAAGACATCCCGACGCCGAACATTGATTCCATCGCCGCCAAAGGCGTGAAGTTTACGAGTGGCTATGTGACCGCCCCCGTGTGCAGCCCGTCGCGCGCCGGGTTGATGACCGGGCGTTATCAACATCGTTTCGGCTTTGAATTCAACGCCGGGCCGTTGCAACGCGCGGTGAATGAAAAAGAGATGGGCCTGCCGCTGACTGAAATCACGTTGGCTCAAGTTATGAAGAAGGCGGGCTATGCCACCGGGATGGTCGGCAAATGGCATCTCGG
>JANOWX010001020.1:0-2329 GCA_031418175.1 Acidobacteriota bacterium
CGTTTGATTGCGTGGGCGAGCCAATGTTTGTCGTCTTGCTCAGAATCGAGCAGCAGCAATTGTCTTAACCCTTAGCGTGTTGTCAGAGCGAAGGCGTGTGCCAATTTGTAAGCCCGCGCACTCCCGTGAACCCTGACCGTATCCTCAAAGCCAAACGTGTGAACTCAGCCAAGCTGTTTGCGTGCTTTCCCGGCACTGGTGTCTGATTGCCGACACCGCCAACTCAAACCAAAACACCAAAGAAAAACGCGCCGGTGCGCTGACTGCCGTGAATACGCGGTTTAACGGCGTTGTTTACCGTTGGCCTAAAACTTGAGGCCGCCAAGTGACTTGGCATTGCGCTTGCACTCAGCGTTGCTGGCCGGCTTACCACGATGAGCCGGTCAGCATCTTTTCTTTGGCCGGACAGCCACGACTGTCCAGCCAACCCCTGCGGCGCGCAATCTTGTTTGAAGCTGATGAATCCGACCACCGACCGCCTGCTCATTACCGCCAGCCGCCATTCGCATCTGGCCGCGCCGTTGGCTGCCGTAGTAATTCTGCTCGTCCTGCTGGTGCCGCTGCCGCCGCTGCTGCTGGACGTGCTGATCAGTCTGAACCTGATGATTTCGATCGTCGTGTTGCTGGTCTCGGTTTACATCCTGCAGCCGGTCAAGTTCACCTCGTTTCCCAGTTTGTTGTTGCTGACGACGCTCTATCGCTTGGCGCTGAACGTGGCGACCTCGCGCCTGATTCTGTCGCACGGCGAAGAAGGCACGAGCGCGGCGGGCCAGGTCATCAAGGCCTTTGGCGAATTCGTCATCGGCGGCAATTACGTCGTCGGCATCGTCATCTTCCTGATCCTGCTGGCGATTCAATTCCTGGTCGTCAATCACGGCGCGGTGCGTTCGTCCGAAGTCACGGCGCGCTTCACTCTGGACGCCATGCCCGGCAAGCAGATGGCCGTGGATGCCGATCTTTCCGCCGGCATCATTGACGAACACGAAGCCAAGCGCCGCCGCCACGACATCGGACAAGCCGCCGAATTTCACGGCGCAATGGATGGCGCGATCCGCTTTACGCAACGCGATGCCGTCGCTTCGATCCTCATCACGGTCGTCAACATCGTCGCGGGCTTCGCCATCGGCGTGTGGCAGCACGGCATGGCGCTGACCGACGCGCTCGAAACCTACACCACCCTGACCGTCGGTGATGGCGTCGCCGCCGCCGTGCCTTCGCTCTTTGTCTCGGTCGCCGCCGCGTTGATCACGGTGCGCTCGGCGTCCGAAGAAAACATGGGCGAAGAGATGTCTGCGCAACTGCTGATCAATCCGCGCCCGTTGCTGATTGCCGCGGCGGTGCTCGGCGTGCTGGGATTATTGCCCGGCATGCCGCACATCGCTTTTTTGTTGTTGGCCGCCCTCGCAGCCGGCGGCGGTTATCTGTCGCAACAGCAGCAAGGCAAAACCGCTGACCACGCAGCCGCCGAAGTGGTGAGCGCCCAGGCCCGCGTGCCGCCCGAACCCGAAAAAATCGAGAAGCTGTTGAAGCTCGATGCATTGGCGTTGGAAGTCGGCTACGGCCTGATTCCATTGGTCAGCGCGGGCGATGCGTTTTTGGGGCGCGTGCGCGAAATCCGCCGCCAGGTCGCGGTCAACCTGGGCATCATCGTGCCGCCCGTGCACATCACCGACAACCTGCAACTCGCGCCGCGCGAATACACCATCCTGCTCAAAGGCGAACGCATCGCGCGCGGCGAACTCTATCCCGACAACCTGCTGGCGATTGATCCCGGCGCGGTGCGCGAACAGATCGAAGGCATCGCGACGACCGACCCCGCCTTTGGCATGCCCGCCGTCTGGTTGCGCGATGCCGATGTGCGCGACCGCGCGTTGGCCGCCGGGTACACGGTGGTTGATCCGACCACGGTCGTTTGCACGCATCTTTCCGAAGTGATCAAACGTTACGCGCCCGATTTGCTGGGCCGCCAGGAGACCCGCGCCTTGCTGGACACGCTGGCCGAGACGCATCCAAAGACGGTCGAGGAAGCTACGCCGAAAGTCGTGAGCCTGGGCGAAGTGCAGCGCGTCTTGCAAAACCTGTTACGCGAAGGTGTACCCATTCGTGATCTGGCCACCATTCTCGAAGCGATCACCGATGCCGGAAGCCTGACGCGCGACGTCAACGCTTTGACGGAAGCCGCCCGCGCGGCGCTGGCCCGCACCATCTGCGCCGGGCTTTCGACCGAGAGCGGCGAACTGACCGTGCTCACGCTGGCGCCGCAATTGGAACGGCAATTTTCAGAACGCTTCGGCCTCAACGGAGGCCCGCAAACACAGGCGCTTGAGCC
>JANOWX010001021.1:0-12297 GCA_031418175.1 Acidobacteriota bacterium
TTATTACGCGCGGTTGTAACTTAAGCGAGTAACGCCGCCCCGATAACGCTGGCTTCCGCGCCCAATTCCGCCGCGACGATCTGGCAATCGGCGTAGATGATTTCAGAGGCGCGTTGCTCGGCTTCCGCGGCAATCGCGGGCACCAGGAAGCGGCGGGCCGCCGGTGCGCCACCGATGGCGACGAGCGAGAGGTTGAGCAGGTTGATGACTTCGGCGATGGCCATGCCGATGAATTTGCCGGTGCGTTCCAACATCAGCCGCGCCAGGTCGTCGCCCTTGTCGGCGGCTTCGATGATGTCGTCGTAGGTGTAGCCGCCGCCCAGCAGCTTCAGGCGTGAGAGCGAAGAGGTCGAGTCGCGTTGCAAGCGCCGCTCGGTGCGCCGCACGATGCTTTCCGCCGAGACCATGGATTCGAGCGGCACGAATTCGCCGGTGTGTTCGGGGTCAATCGCCATCTCGCCCAGCGCGCCCGCCAAGCCTGATTTGCCGCGTTGCAATTGCCCGCCCAGAATCAGCCCCGCACTCACATTCGCCCCGATGTGCAGATAGAGCCAGTCGTTGCTGCCACGCGCCGCACCTGCTTGCATTTCGGCAAAGGCGGCGGCGTTGGCGCTATTCTCGAAATGCACCGGCAGCTTGAGGGCGTCCTGCAACTCAGCGTGCAGCTTGATGCCGGTCAGCCCCGGCGCATGCGCGAGTTTGAGAATGCGCTGGGTGGATTGTTGGATCAGCCCGGGAAAGGCAATGCCGATGGCGGTGACGCCAGGCTGAGCTTGCAGCGCTTGGTGCAGGATGGCGCGCAATTGCGCGGCCAGCGCCGCGCCGTTCTGCGCATCCGCCGGGTCGGCGGCATAATTTTCGCGGTGAAAATCGCTGAGTTGGCCGGTGGTATCGAGTACGCCGACGCGAATGTGGTGGCTGCCCAGATCAACGCCGAGGCGCTCACCTGATTGCGCCGCAGCCTTGGCGGAAGCGGTTTGTGGGGAAGTTTGCGATGCCATGAAATCTCTCTTGATCCAGTGTTGCGTTGCGGTTTCTGAGTGGATGGCAGGGACTATAACAACGGGGGAAAGTGGGTGTCAATTTTGACTGGCCACGCTGTCGCCAGTGCGAAGAACGCTGGCTTGCCCTGCCTTGAGGCTTCAAGTATCTTTACGCGCGCTTGACCGCCGGGAGGGAGAACTCAAGCGGCGCTTGACGCAACCCCGCAAGTGTTACGAGGCTTTGCGCAAACTGGTCGTTTCCAAGTATCAATGGAATACTTCTACTCTGCCTGGCTGCTGGATTTGGATGGTAATCGAAGACCTCATTAAAGAATATGGCCTGTGGGCGGTCTTTATCGGCGTCATGATCGAAGGCGATCTGACCCTGCTGCTGGCCGGGGTGTTGGCGCATCACGGGCTGTTTACCTTTGGCGAAGCGCTGTTATGCAGCACCCTGGGCGGCGTGGTCGGCGATTCGATCAGCTTCCTGCTCGGGTATCGCGGCAAAGAGTGGATCAAGAACAGCCATTTTTACCATCGCACCAAACCCCAATTGGAACGCCTGTCGGCGCGTTTTGGGGTCTATTCGGTTTTCCTGGTCAAATACATTTACGGCTTGCGCACGGCCAGCGCCATATTCTGGGGCTTTGCGCATATGCGCTTTGGGCGCTTCATGCCGCTGACCGTGCTGAGTTGCGCGGCCTGGGCGCTGATTCTGATCGGCATCGGCTATTCGTTCAGCGGCGCTATCGAAGTCATCATCGGGCGTGTGCAACGCATCGGCCTGGTCTTGCTGATCGCGGTGCTGGTGGCGTTGGGCTTGGCGCTGGCGCTGTTCCTGCTTGAACGTTACGTCATCGGGCGGCGCGTGCCTGAGATGGAGCCGCAATTGTTGAGCGACCGGGAAGAAGAAGAATGAATTCGGAATTCGGAATAGCTACGGCAACCGCGTGTTGTGCACAACAAAATTCCGAATTCCGAATTCACTAACGGAGTGATTCATTGATTATCGAAGCACAAGCCCCGACACGCATTGATCTGGCGGGCGGCACGGTGGACATCTGGCCGCTGTACCTGTTTCACGAAGGCGCGCAAACCATCAACTTTGCGATTGACCAATATGCGCGTTGCCGCGTCGAGACGCGTGACGATGGCAAGTTCGTCTTTGAATCGCTGGATCGCGGGACCAAGGTCGAAGTCGCCGCCCACGCCGCCTTGCGCGACGAGACCGAATTGCCGCTGATCTCCAAACTGGTCTATTTCTTTAAGCCCGAAACCGGGCTGACCATCACGACCGATTGCATGGCTCCGGCGGGTGCGGGACTCGCCGGGTCGTCCACGTTAAACATCGCGCTGTGTGGCGCGCTGAACAAACTGACCGGCGAACGCTTCAAGCTGGAACAACTGCCCTTCATCGCCGCCAACCTCGAATCGCAAGTGCTGGGCGTACCCGCCGGGTATCAGGATTATTTCCCCGCCACATATGGCGCAGTCTCGCGCGTGCGTTTGCAGGTTGAGGGTGTAATACGCGAAGCCATCGAGACTGATCTGGAACAACTCGAATCCCGCGTGGCGCTTTGTTACACGCACGCGCCGCGCAATTCCGGCATCAACAACTGGTCAATGTTCAAGTCGCACATTGACGGCGACAAGCTGATTTTCGAGCGCTTCGACAAAATCCGCGACACGGCGCTGAAGATGACCGACGCTTTGAGCGCCAACGCCTTCGATCAAATCGGCGCAATCTTTGCCGAAGAGTGGGCCAGCCGCCGCGAACTGGTGCCGGGCATCACGACCGAATTCATTGACGAATTGGTGACGCTTTCCCAACAGCACGGCGCCCAGGCGGCCAAGGTGTGCGGCGCGGGCGGCGGCGGTTGCGTGGCGTTTTATTGCGAAGCCGGACGCAAGGCTGAAGTCGAACAGGCGTTGACCGCAGCGGGCGGCCAGATCATCCCGTACCGGATTTCGCGAACAGGATTGCAAATCAACGTAAACTGATCTCATTCCACCGGAGTCGTTCAGTTCATTGCGGACGACGCTCTGAAACGATGAAAAGCTTAGCCGCTGATTTTCGCAGAGTTACGCTGATCTGCGCTTTATCTGCGCTTTATCTGTGTTGATCTGCGGCGAGGATTTCCGAGGAAAACTATGTTCAAGCGCTGTTGCCTCGTCTTGCTTTGCTGCTTGCCGCTCACCTGGTTTGGTTGCAGCGAGCCGAAAGAAGCCGATACCTCGGCGTTGACGCGCCCCTTGCCGTCCGCGCCCTCGCCCACGCTCGACCCGCGCGCGACCGATGTGAAGCGCGTGGTCAAAGGCACGACCGCGCCCGACTTCGCGCTGGCAGCGCCGGATGGCGAGACGTATCGGCTCTCCGGCTTCCGCGCCAAGAAATTCGTCGTGCTGGTGTTTTATCGGGGCCATTTCTGAACGGGCTGCCAGGAACAGCTAGGTAAGCTGAAAACATTGCTCGCACCCGCCGAAAAACAGCACGTTCAGATTCTGGCGATCAGCCTGGACACGCACGAGGAAGCGCGCGAGATGGCCGAAGAGATGTCCAAGTATCCCGGCCAACTCGATTACCCGCTGCTGACCGACACCGGGCATCGCGTGGTGGACGAGTATGGCATCGGCAACCCAGCCGAATTCAAGGCCGGTATCCCCTACCCCTGCGTCTACGTCATCGGCAAAGACGGCGTGGTGGCGGAACGGTTCCTGGATGAGAAAGGCGCGCGGCCCACCAACGAACAAGTGCGCGAGATGCTGAAAGCCGCGGGCGCCGTGAGTTGAGAAAAAAGATTGGCGGAGGCGTGTGGGAGTCGAACCCGACCTGCCGCAGCTACCGCTACGGCACAACGGTTTTGAAGACCGCACCCATCACCGGACAGGATGCGCCTCCGCAAAGTGGTCAAAGCAAAAGAGCGCGGATTCTAGCACCGCGGTGTGAATCTGGAAAACGGCTTGCCCCATTTTAGAGAATCGGCCTGCTCAAATATTCTGACCGTCCATAGCCTGGTTGTGCCAACGCGACTAATTCGCGCAAACCGCAAGGCATGGCGCGGTACTTGGGCAGCAACCCGGCGGCTGGTTGTTGGGGACAGTGACTGGTTTCGACCAACAACGGAATGTCACTATGTCCCCGACTGGCGCGAATCATGTCCAGCACCTGTTGTAATTGCCCGGGACTGGCATCAATCACCGCGAGCGCGTGTTCTGAAGCGCATTCACCTTGCAACTCTTCCAATGAGCTGACGACGTGAATTTCCACCGCGCCGCTTGCCAGCAAGGCGCGCAACCAGCCCAGACGTTCGGCGGAATCGCTGAAGAGCAGCAGCGGAAGTTTGTTGAAGGAGAGCGAAAAATCAACAGCAGTGTGACGCTGCATCAAGCTAGCCATGGTAATACTCCTTGGGGATGACAAGCTGATTGAATCGTCGGAGGAGAGTTCGGTGTGTAGTCAGGGCGGCTGCTTCTGCGTATTTGGGAGAGGAGCGCCGTCGTCTATTCTGTTTTTATCAATTGCTCAATTTTATATTTGGGCAGGCACCAGTGCTGCGCAGTTTAGCCAACCACGCGGGCGGCTGCAAACAATTTCTCAGGTTCGGGCGTGAGCGGGGGATTCAACCAGTCAATGCCAAGCAAGACCTATCAGGATTTAGTGGATTTGATGGCGCGTTTGCGGGCCCCTGACGGCTGCCCGTGGGATCGCGAACAGAGTTACGCCACGCTCGGGCCGATGCTGATCGAAGAGGCCTACGAGGTGATCGAAGCCGCCGAGGCCGGAGATTGGCCGGAATTACGTGACGAATTGGGCGACCTGTTATTTCAGATCATCTTTTACGGCCAGATCGCGCGCGACAGCCAGCATTTCGACATTCACGATTCGATCACCCGCGTGCACGAAAAAATGACGCGCCGCCATCCGCACGTCTTCGGCGATCAGCAAATCGCCTCCACCGCCGACGTGCTGGTGAATTGGGAAGCCATCAAAGCAACCGAACGTAAAGACGCAGGCAAGGCTGAAAAACAGCCTTCGCTGCTCGACGGCGTCTCGACCAAGCTCCCTGCCCTGCTCGAAGCCTTTCAACTGACGACCAAAGCCGCGCGCGTCGGTTTCGATTGGGAGAAGCTGGAAGACGTCTTCGACAAACTGGCCGAAGAGTTGCAGGAACTGCGTGACGAAGTGCAGCGCGAACCGCGCGATCCCAACGCGCTGGCCGAAGAGTTGGGCGACTTGCTTTTTGTCGCCACCAACATCGCGCGCCAACTCGGCGTCGAGCCAGAGCTGGCGTTGAAGTCGGCCAACCGCAAATTCCGCCGCCGCTTTGGCTACATCGAAACGAAGCTGGCTGAACAAGGGCGCGCTTGTGCCGAATCGAATCTGGCCGAGATGGATGCCTATTGGAACGAGGCGAAGCAGGTTGAAAAACAATGACAGGATGGTGGACGAACGCCGCACAAGAGCATGGAGTTCAAGCTTTAGCTTGTTTGGCGCGCGACGCGCGCCCTGACAGGCTGAAGCCTGAACTCCATGCTCTTGTGCGCGAATCTTGAGTGAAACGGAAAAGACAGAATGCAGAAGCTGGCAAAGAATCTGGCGCTGATCGTCTGTTGCGCGCTGCTCGCTTGGGCGCAAACGCCTGAGACGCGGCAGACCGAACCCATTGCGCCGGGTCTCGAACATCTGCAAATCAAACGCGGCAATTTCACTGTCGAACAGGGCGACCGCCAAGGTGAATGTTGGACGATCAACGCGCTGCTCGTTGACCCGCGCTTGATCCGCCTCGAACTCGGTTTGGCGCTGGATGAAATCTTGGGCGTCGAGGCCACCAGTTCAATCGCCGCGCGGCACGGCGCCATTGCCGCAATCAATGGCGGTTACTTTCGCACGGGCGGCCTTTATCGCGGCGAACAGATGGGCGCGCTCTTTAGCCACGGCCAGTTGCTGAGCGAACCGGCGCGCGGGCGCGCGGCGTTGGCCTTGGCCGAACGTGGCGGACAAACGCGCGCCGCGACCGCCGTGGTTACGGCTCAAGCGGAGTTGCAGGTTGGCAAAGTGGCGCGCGCGATCAGCGGTTTCAATCGGCCACGCGAAAAGGATGAGTTGATCGTCTTCACGCCGCAGTTTCATCGCACGACGCTAACAACGTCGGATGGTTTGGAAGCCGTCGTCGTGCGCGGGCGTGTGAGGCTGGTGCGCGATGGCGCGGGCAGCCAGATTATCCCAGCCAACGGTTGGGTAATCTCAGCGCACGGTGCGGCGCGTGAATGGGCGTTGCAACATTTGCGCATTGGCACGCGCGTGGCGCTCAAAACTGAATTCAAAGCTGAACCGCCGCTACCATTCAAAGCCGACGTCATCATCGGCGCGGGGCCGCGTTTGCTGGCCGCCGGGCAACCGTTGGGCGAGGCTGAGCCGGGTTTCAACGCCGAAACCTTTTATCGCGCGCGCCATCCGCGCACGGCGCTGGGCTGGCGCGCCGATGGCCGTTTCGTGCTGGTCGCGGTGGATGGACGGCAGCCGCGCCTCAGCGTTGGCATGACGATCCCTGAATTGGCGGCACTGCTGCGCGAACTCGGCTGCGTAGAGGCGATCAACCTGGATGGCGGCGGTTCGACGACGATGGTGATTAAAAACAAAGTGCTCAACAGCCCGTCAGACCCGGCGGGCGAACGCGCGGTGAGCGATGCGTTGCTGTTGTTCCCGCGCAAGAGGTGAGTGTTGAAAGAAGCGTTAGTGTTGCTGGCGAAAGCGCCCCTCGCCGGACAAGTCAAAACCCGTTTGATCGGCGCGCTGTCTGCCGAAGATGCGGCGGATTTGTACGCGGCGTTTTTGAGCGACACCTTCGCCGTGATGGAAGAGGCCGCTTACGAACGCGAGACGGTGCGGCTGGTGTTGTGTTACACGCCCGCCGGCGAAGAGGAAGCGTTTGAAAAAGTCGAACGCGAAGGTTCGTTGATGCTGGCGCAGCGCGGCGACACGTTGGGCGAACGGCTGGAAAATTGTTTTGCCGACTTGTTCGACCACGGCTTTGACAGCGTCGTAATCATCGGCGGCGACAGCCCGACCTTGCCGGTTGAAAATTTGCTGACGGCGTTTGACAGCCTGACGGATGCAAATCAGATCGTGCTTGGGCCTGCCGCCGACAACGGTTATTACCTGATCGGCATGCGCCAATTGCACCCGCGCGTGCTGGAAGACATTCCGTGGAGCACGAATGAAGTGCTGGCCGTCACGCGCCGCCGCATACAAGCAGCGAACCTGAAGTTGATCGAACTGCCCGTGTGCTATGACATAGACACACCAGAAGAATTGCAGCATCTGCGGCAGGAGTTGAAAGAGCAGAAAGAATTGGCTCGTTTCACCCGCCGTTGTTTGAAAGAGATTGCCAAACGCACAGGTTGAAAGCCTATGGACAAAATTCTTGCTGTCATCAAACGCGAATATCTGACCCGTGTGACTTCGCGCGGTTTTATCGTGTGGACGATTTTGACGCCACTGTTGGGCGCTTTGCTGATGTTCGTGCCCGGCTACTTTTTGGGGCGCGCGGCGCAGCGCGGCAAAGTGGTCGTGCTGGATCAAACGGGGGACGCGGCGCTGTTCCCGCTGGCGCAGGAATTGTTTCAGCGCGGCCCCGTGCCCACGCGGTTTGAACTGTTGCACGAAGCGGTCGCGCCGGGCGAGGTGACCAACGCGCGCGCGCAGGAGTTGCGCCAACAGATCAGCAAGGGCGAGGTCGCCGGGTTCCTGCTCATCCCACCAGAAGTTTTCACGCAAAGCGGCAAGCTGACTTTTCACACGCAAAACCTGCGCGAACAGTCGCTGACGGCGCGCTTGCGCATCGCCTTCAACTCCGCCGTGATCGAACGACGCTGGGTCAAAGAGGGCGTCAACGCCAAACGCGCGGGCGAATTGATGGAGCCGGTCGAACTGACCGTGGTCAGCGAGCGCGAGCAAGGCAAAAGCCAGGAAGCGGTCTTTCTGGCGCTAGGGATGTTGGCCGTCTTGTACGGGGTCATCATCTTTTACGGCCAAATCGTGTTGCGCGGCGTGGTCGAAGAAAAGCAGTCGCGCATCGTCGAGGTGCTGCTCTCTTCGATCAAACCCTTTCATTTAATGCTGGGCAAACTGATCGGCATCGGCCTGGTCAGCCTGACGCAGGTCGGGGTGTGGATCGGCGCGACGTTCTTGCTCGGCGTGGCCGCCGCCGCGCCGGCTTTTGCGGGCAGTTCGTTTCGCATGCCGGCGCTGCCGCCCATGCTGATGGTGTTTTTCTTTGTCTACTTCGTGCTCGGCTATTTCCTGTTTTCGACGCTGTTTTTGATCGTCGGCGCGATGGTTTCGGCGGAAGAGGACGCGCAGCAATTGATGATGCCGGTGATTCTCAGCGTGGTCGCGCCGATGCTCTTGCTGGAACAAGTGCTGCGCCAGCCGAACAGTTTCTTTGCCACAGTCGTGTCCATGGTGCCGCTCTTCAGCCCGATCCTGATGTTCGGACGCATCGCCGTCGAGCAACCGCCCTGGTGGCAAATCGGCCTGTCCATTGGGTTGTTGCTGCTTTCGATCTGGGGCGCGGTCTGGCTGGCCGCAAAAATTTATCGCGTCGGCGTGCTGATGTATGGTAAACCCCCGACGCTGCCGGAATTATTCAAATGGCTGAAATACAGTTGAGTAGTCGGTAGTCAGTAGTCAGTACTTGTTGCTGCTTTTGTAGTAGCTGCCGATAGCTGCTTCCTTGCTACCGACTACCGACTACCGACTACCGACTACCGACTACCGACTGACCGACTGGTGAATGGAATGGAAAAACTCAAAGCGATCATCAAGCGCGAATACCTGATTCGCGTGCGTTCCAAGGGCTTTCTGTTTGGCACGATTGCCAGCCCGCTGCTGCTGATTCTGTATATGACCGTGCCGATGCTGATGGTGAAAATGAGCAGCCATCAGACGCACCAGCTTGCCATCGTGGATGAATTCGGCGACGAGCAGTTGTATCGCAACATCGAACAACGACTGACGCGCGATAACGACAGCCAGCGTGAGGCTGAAAAGCAGGGCGAGGCGGATCGCTACGTCTTGCGCCACGAAGTCGTCACCAGCGCGGAAGAGTCCGCCGCCAAACAAAAACTGCTGAACGAACAACTCGCCAGCGGGCAATTGTCGGCCTACGTCGTGTTGCCCAAAGACGCGCTGGAAAAAGGCCGCTTCCCTTACTTCGCCAAGAACGTCGGTGACCTCAGCACCAAGGGGCGCGTCAGCGGGGCCATCAGCGAAGCCATCATCGCGCGCCGCATGGCGCAGGCCGGCTTGGACGTCAATCGCGTCAACGACCTGAGCCGCGAAGTCTCGCTCGACACGATCAACCGCGAGGGCCAACGCGAAGAAGGGCAAACCTTCTTTCTGACCTTCGGCTTGATTATGGCCATCTATGTTTCGATTCTGGTTTACGGCATCACGGTGATGCGCGGCGTGATCGAAGAGAAACAGTGGCGCATCATCGAAGTGCTGCTCTCGTCGGTCAAACCGGTGCAATTGATGCTCGGCAAACTGGTCGGCATCGGTCTGGTCGGCCTTACGCAATTCGCCGTCTGGGCGTTGACCGGTTCGCTGGTGACATATGTGGGCAGCATGCCGCTGCTGAAGCTCACCAACACGCCGATCCCGAACTTTTCGCCCATGCTGATGTTCTTCTTCGTGCTTTATTTTGTGTTGGGCTACTTCTTGTATGCCACGCTCTACGCCATCGTCGGCGCGATTGTGTCGAACGAAGAGGACGGGCAGCAGATGCAGATTCCGGTGACGATGACGATCATGATTCCGATCATGCTCTCGGTGCTGGTGATGCAAGACCCGAATTCCACGACCTCGACGGTGCTTTCGCTCGTGCCGTTTTTCAGCCCGATCCTGATGTTCATGCGCATCAGCTTTCAGACGCCGCCGGCCTGGCAAATTTTGCTTTCGATAGTGTTGATGCTGCTGACCATCGGCGCGCTGATCTGGCTGGCGGCGAAGATTTACCGCGTGGGCGTGTTGATGTATGGCAAACGGCCTTCGCTGCCGGAAGTGGCGCGCTGGTTGAAGTACAGTTGAGGGCGAAAGTCAGTCTGGCCGAGCCCGTTGTGAGGTGAGGCCGTTCACTGTTGCGGCGCTGTTCCGGTTGCGCGCGCCGCGCCGTTTGTATTCGCAGTCCACACCAAACGGCCCGCGACAATCGTCGCCACGGGCGCGCCCCGCAATTCCCAGCCATCGAATGGCGTGTTGCGGCTCTTGGATTGAAACTGCCCGGCATCCACTTTGATCTGTTTGGCCGGATCGAAAATCGTCACATCGCCTATTACGCCCACTTTCAACGTGCCGCGCGCCAGTCCGAACAGGCGCGCCGGATTGCACGACAGCAATTCCACCATACGGCTCAGCGAAATCACGCCCCGGTGCACCAGCCGATCCAGCGTCAGCGAGAGCGCCGTTTCCAGCCCGATGATGCCGTTGGGCGCGCGGTCGAATTCGAGCATCTTTTCGTTGGCGTGATGCGGCGCGTGGTCGGTCGCAATGGCGTCAATCGTGCCGTCGCGCAAACCTTCGATGATCGCGTCCACGTCGCTTTGCGCGCGCAACGGCGGAGCCATTTTGAAATTCGTGTCGTAGCGGCTCTCGAATACGTCGCGGTCGGTCAGCGTGAAATGGTGCGGCGCGACTTCGCAACTGACAGGCAGGCCCTTGGCTTTGGCGGCGCGCACCAGTTCGACCGAACGCGCGGTCGAGATGTGCGCGATGTGCACACGCGCGCCGGTAATCTCGGCCAGCATCAGGTCGCGCGCCACGTGCAGGTCTTCGGCCAGACCGGGCAGCCCTTTCAACCCCATCAACGCGGAGTAAGCGCCCTCGTGCATCGCCCAACCCGCCGCGCCGCAGCAATCCTCGCAATGATCCACCACGGGCACGTCGAAATCGCGGGTGTATTCGAGCGCGCGGCGCATGATGCCGGAATCCACGACGGGTTTGCCGTCGTCGCTGATCGCCACGATCCCGGCGGCCTGCATCTCGCCAATCTCGGCCAGGTGCTCGCCTTTGGAACCTTGCGTGATCGCGCCGATGGGAAAGACGTTGGCGAGGCCGGCCTTGCGCGCCTGTTCGATGATGAAGTTGGTGACCGACGAATTGTCATTGACCGGCTTCGTGTTGGGCATGCAGCAAACGCTGGTGAAACCGCCCGCGACAGCGGCGCGCGCGCCCGTTTCGATGGTCTCTTTGTATTCAAAGCCCGGCTCGCGCAAATGCACGTGCAGGTCAATGAAGCCGGGCGCGACGATCAGGCCGGTAGCGTCGAAGGTTACGACGTTTTCAGCCTCATCAACGTTGATGGATTCGTCAATCGCCGTGACTTGGCCGTCGCGGATGAGCAGGTCGCGGCGCACTTCGAGTTGCTGCGAGGGGTCAATGAGGGTGCCGTTGCGAATTAACAGTGAAGACATGGATTCAGCAGGTAGTTGCGTTAGGCGGCGATGGATTCAGCGCGCAAAACCGGTGACGGCGCCAGGTTCTGTTCAGCGCGCGCCACTTCTTCCGCGCTCAGGATGTGGCCGTAAAACGGATCAAGGTAGACGCTCACAGGGCTGCCCCCGGCGCGGTCTTCGACGGAAAACATCCAATAGGCATCATTCCAGCCAGTGAGCCGCCCCGCACTGAACTCGCGGCCTTGCAACTCCGGCGCGTTGCGGATGATCTCCGCGAGGGCGCGCCGGGCGATGTCCAGCGCGTCTTCGATGTCCAGCATTTCTTTGCCGACGGCGTTCACCGGTTTGGGCGGCGGCGGGAAGGGAGAGCGGCTTTGCGCGTACCGCTCATGTTCTTTGGTGCTCCAGATGTGCCCGTCAACTTTGTCCACACAGGCGGAGACCGCGCCGGGCACGCGGCCTTCGGCTTGCGACTGCGGCGAGGGGGCAGAAAAAACCCAATAGCGATCTGTCTCGTGGCGGAGACGCACCGGCATAAATGCGTATTTGCTCAATCTGGCGGAGCCGGCGATCACCGTCGCAATGTGGCGCTCGGCAATCGGCAAGGCCTCGGCAATGGTCAATGTTTCGTCCTTCATAAAAATCATTCTAGCACTGTCACTGCGCGCCCGCAGCCTGTTTCCTGGCTGAGCCAGCGTGCCTGAAAAACTGGCAGGGCAAGCGCGTAAGCGGTGCCCCATCCCATGTGCGCCAGGTTAAGCGTAACCCCTTTATAATCAGTGAGCAGGTTTTCTATGTTGTTGATTCACCAAGCCCGAAAAATGGCTATCACAAAGCCCTACACCCCAAAAACCACAGA
>JANOWX010001022.1:0-8007 GCA_031418175.1 Acidobacteriota bacterium
GCTCCCCATTGTCCAGACAAAAAAACAATTAAATTAAGGTGGTCAACCGCTGCCCTGATTTATGCCTTTGCTTGATACACCGCCGCTGGGGTTTTGTAGCCCAGCGATTGATGAATCCGTGCGTGGTTGTAAAACTTGAAATAGCTCCCCAAGCCTTTGATGGCTTGCGGCACGCCGGCGTAATCGTGCAGATAAACTTCTTCGTATTTCACGCTGCGCCAGAGTCGTTCGATAAAGATGTTATCCAGTGCGCGTCCGCGTCCATCCATGCTGATGGCAATGCTGCGTTCTTTGAGTTTGCCGGTAAACACCTGACTCGTGAATTGCGACCCTTGATCGGTGTTGAAGATTTCCGGCTTCCCGTACAGATCAAAGGCCCGCTCCAAGGCGTTGACACAGAAGTCGGATTCCAGCGTCGTCGAGATTTCCCAACTCAGCACGTAACGCGAATGCCAATCCATCACGGCGACCAGATAAACAAAGCCGCCTTGCAATCTGATGTAGGTAATGTCCGTACTCCACACCTGATTGACGCGCGCGATTTTCAGGCCCCGCAACAAGTAGGGATACACCTGATGACCCGGCGCGGCTAACGATAAGCGCGGCTTTTGATAAATCGCTTCAATCCCCATTAAACGCAACAGCCGGCGCACGCGCTTGACGTTCACGTTTTCTTTTTTCACTTGGTTGAGCCAAGCCGTCATTTTCAATACGCCGTAAAAAGGCGTCGCCGTGTACTGCTCATCCAGCAGCTTCATCAAGCGCAGATTCTCGGCGCTTTCCCCGACCGGTTCGTAGTAATAGCTGGCGCGCGACAGTCCGAGCAATGCGCATTGCCGCTGTATGCTGATCTGCCCCTGCGCAGGTTCAATCAGTAGGCGTTGGTCTTCAACCGAACAGACCAGCTTTTTTTTTGACCCAGTCGAGTTCGACTTTGAGTTGCCCGATCTGCTGGTAAAGTTGCGCTTTCAACACCTCGTCTTCTTCCGCCGCGCGCAGGCGCCGGGTAGAGAACACGTCCGGCAAACCTTCTACGGCTTGCTTCTTCCATTGATTCACCTGGTTGGGATGAATCCCGTAATGGCTGCTGATCTCGTTGATCGTGCGTTGCCCCTTGAAGGCTTCCAATACGACTTTGACTTTGAATTTGGTGTCATAGGTCTTTCGTTGTTGCTTGTTCATTGATGCTCCTTGGGCAGCGATTTTACACCTTAATCACCTGTCCAGTTTTTGGGGAGCATCATACTATGAAAGTTTTAGTGCTGCTTTTCCTTTCCCTTCCTATTTTTGCCCAAGACTGGCCCGAATTTCGCGGCCCCAACGGACAAGGTCATTCCACCGAACGCGGCTTGCCGCTCGTATGGAGCGAGACCAGCCACGTCAAATGGAAAGCCGCGCTGCCGGGCAAAGGCTGGTCTTCGCCCGCGATTCAGGGCGAGCGCATCTGGCTGACGACCGAAGAGAACAAGGCGTTGCGCCTGCTGTGCGTCAACCGCAATACGGGCGCGTTGCTGCACAACATTGAACTCTTTCGGCTGAAATCCGCCGGAGCCTTGCATGCCAAGAATAGCTTGGCTTCACCGACGCCGATTTTGGAAGGCGATAAGGTTTACGTGCACTTCGGCGCGCACGGCACGGCGTGTTTGACCCAAGCGGGCGAAATCGTCTGGAAAACAAAACTCGATTACGACAACGGGCAGCACGGGCCGGGCGGTTCGCCGGTGCTTTACGACGATCTGTTGATCGTGAATTGCGACGGCCAGAGCACGCAATACGTCGTCGCGCTGGACAAGCTGACCGGCAAACAACGCTGGCGTAAATACCGCGCGGGCGCGCAGGCTTATGCGACGCCGCTGGTCGTGCGCTTGCCGACGGGCGATCAGGTCATCAGTCCGGGCGCGTTTCGCACGTTCGCCTACGACCCGCGCACGGGCAAGGAACTTTGGAATGTGAGCTATGGCGATGGCTTTTCAAACGTCCCGCGTCCGGTCTATGGCAACGGGCTGGTTTACATCTGCACCGGCTTTCAGCAACCGTCGTTATTGGCGGTGCGCGTGGATGGGCGCGGCGATGTGACGCGCTCGCACATCGCGTGGACGCTCAAACGCGGTGTGCCGTTGACGCCTTCGCCCTTGTTGGTGGGCGATGAATTGTATCTGGTCAGCGACAACGGCATCGCCAGTTGCTTGGACGCCAAGACGGGCACGCCGCATTGGCAAACGCGGCTGGGCGGCAATCATTCGGCCTCGCCGCTCTATGCCGACGGGCGGATTTACTTTTTGAGCGAAGAGGGCGAATCGGTGGTGATCGCGCCGGGCAGGGAATTCAAAATGCTGGCGACGAATCAATTGGATGGAGCGACGCTGGCCTCGCTGGCGGTGGCGGGCGGTTCGATTTTCGTGCGCAGCCAGACGCATCTTTACCGGTTGAGCAATTAGCCTATGTTCAAGGCGCTGCATGCGGATGGCCTCACGCTGCATCTGATCAACGAAGACAAACTGGCTGAAGTGCGCGCGCTGTTTCAGGGCTTGCCCGATTCAGACGAATTGCTCAAGACGTTGGCAGAGCTACGTGCCGCGCTATGCCGATGGTGGCAGGACGAAGTATGGCTTTTACGCGCGGCTCGACGGCGAATTGGCGGGCCTGAGTTTGCTAGGCGTCAGCGATTGGCAGGTGCGGCGCGGCTACAGCGGCGCGGATACGCTGTTGCACATGCGCGGGCGCGGTGTGGCGCCGCGCAGCAAGCCGCATCTATTTTACCTGGCCTTTGGGCTGCTGGGGCTGAACCGCGTCGAGACGGGCTGTCTGGCCTCGAATGTGGCGGCGCGGTGGTCTATCGAAAAGACGGCGGGCTTTCAGTTCGAAGGCGTGTTGCGCGAGTATGGCGTGAATGCGCAGGGCGAATTTGAAGATGAGTGCCGGTATGCGATTTTGCGGCGGGATTGGTTGGGGCTTTATGATAAGGCGCAAGTCGAGGTGATCGAATAAATGCTGCAACCTTGAACGGGATCGCGCATGACAACAGCAATCTCAAAATCGCAAATTGACCGCCTGGGTGAGCGGTTGAAGAAAGGCAAGATCGAAGACGACGATCTGCGGCTGCTAGATCAATATCGCCGATCTTACGCTGAAGCTTACGATCTGGTGGTTGGCGCGATCAGAAGGGGGTTAGCGCTGGAGCCTACGGGAAGACCAGCGAAGTCAACGCCATCAATCGTTGAGAAGCTGCGCCGGGAAAGCATCCGCCTCACGCAATTACAAGACATTGCTGGTTGCAGACTGATTGCAACAGATATTGCCAACCAGAATCGGGTCATTCAATCGCTCAGCAGCCTCTTTGAAGATGTGACTATTGTTGACCGCCGCCAGCAGCCGAGTCATGGTTATCGAGCGGTTCACGTGATTGTGCGGTGGCGAGAAAAGCTGATTGAGATACAGGTCCGTACTGCGCTTCAGCATCTCTGGGCCGAACTTTCAGAAAAATGTTCTGATGTTGTGGATCAGACGATCAAATATGGCGGAGGGGACAAAGAAATCCAGGAATTTCTTGCATGGCAATCTTCATTGGTTAAAGAAATCGAGTATACCGAGACGATGTTGTCTCAATTTCAAGCGAACTTGTACCAGATGAAAAATAGACCCGATCTTCTTCAGAAGATCGCTGATTTCGAAAAGCAGAGAGCCGATTTTGAAAACCAACTAGCTTGGGGGAGGGATCAGGTTTTCGACATTCTTCGTAAAGGCATTGGCAGCGTGGAAAAAATAAAGGAGGGGGAATGATATTTCTGATTGAATACAACCGTAGTCGCGGTCAGATCGTTACCTTTGAAACGTTCGACGACTCTGACAGGCAGAAATCTGAAGACGCGCGTTTTGAAATGGAACTTAAGCTGAATCGCGCTGGTGTTGAGCATGAGGTCATTCTTTTAGAGGCAGCCACTGAAGCGGCTTTGCGGCGAACCCATCGCCGTTACTTTGAAGATTTGGCACAACTGGCAACCGCGCAATAAAAGTAAGCTGGCTGCTTACAGGCGCGGCGCGCGCTACTGCGCAAAATACCAGCATGGCTAACTGGCATCGCTTCACCCCCTCAGACTTCGAATATGATTTTGAGCAAGACAAATTGTCGGCGCACGGCGTCACGTTTGAGGAAGCGGTCGAGTGTTTCTTCTCCGACTTCCAGATACGGCGCAACAAGCGGTACCGCGATAGGTATCAATTGATCGGAAAAACATTGAGCGGGCGCGCGCTCAAACTCATCTTTCAACTGAAACCGAACAAGGTGGTTCGGATCATCACAGGTTGGGACTTATGACGGTAAAAACCAAAATCAGGAAGAAGGCTCTTTCGGACGCAGAGATTGATAAGCTCGTTGAGGCCCAAGCCGCTGACGATTCAGCCTGGGATGAACCTATTCAAGTAAGTGCTAAACCTCCGGCTTCTTTGTCGCTACCGGCTGAGCTGGCGGCGCGGGCGGCGTTTGTTGCCCATCTGCACAGAGAGCCGGACACGAAAGATTGGCTGAGACGTATCATCGCCGAGCGTATTGAGCTTGAAGAGTCCGCTTTCATCGGCTTCAAAAAAGAGCTCGCCGCTAAC
Source organism: Acidobacteriota bacterium (assembly GCA_031418175.1). Taxonomy (GTDB): domain Bacteria; phylum Acidobacteriota; class Blastocatellia; order RBC074; family RBC074; genus JACPYM01. The sequence goes on from JANOWX010001022.1 coordinate 4,600, forward strand.
CAACGCACTTAACCAATATGACCAACTATCAATTCACCAAAATCCGCCAACAATTCCCCCGCACCTCGCTCGCCGACATCGAGCAAACTGTTGCGGAGCAATTCGACAAACTACAGATCAAACCCGGCGCGCGCATCGCCATTGGGGCGGGCAGCCGCGGCATCGCCAACATTGCCCGTATCACCAAAGCCGTCGTGGACGTGGTCAAAGCCAAAGGCGGCGAGCCGTTCATCTTTCCCGCGATGGGCAGCCACGGCGGGGCGACCGATGCGGGGCAGGCTGAGATTCTGGCTTCGTATGGCATCAACGCGGCGACGATGGGCTGTCCAATTCGGTCTTCGATGGAGGTCGTGCCGCTGGATCAGGGCAGTTTGGAGATTCCGCTGTTTATGGATCGGCACGCTTACGAATCGGACGGCGTGATACTGATCAATCGCATCAAGCCGCACACGGCCTTTCACGGCCAGTACGAGAGCGGCTTGATGAAAATGTGCATCATCGGTTTGGGCAAAGAGCGGTTGGCGAATACGCTGCACGCGCATGGCATCTATGGGCTGACGACGCTGATGCCAAAGGCGGCGACGAAAATTCTGGAAACCGGCAAGGTCTTGCTGGGCGTGGGCATTGTCGAAAACGCCTACGACGAAACGATGCTGATCGAAGCCCTGACGCCCGCCGAGATTCTGACGCGCGAGCCGGAATTGCTGAACATTGCCAAACAGTCGCTGCCGAGCTTCCCGCTCGCGGACATTGATGTGTTGATCGTTGACCAGATCGGCAAAGACATCAGCGGTTCGGGCATGGATCCGAACATCATCGGGCGCATGCGCATCCGCGACCAGGTCGAAACTGCCGGCCCGCGCGTGAAGGTCATCGTGATTACGGACCTCACCGAGGCTTCGCACGGCAACGCCTGCGGGATTGGCTTGGCCGATGTGGCGACGCGGCGTTTGGCCGACAAGATTGATTGGGACGCGACGTATATGAACGGCGTCACCAGCGGATTCTTTGAGCACTTCATGCTGCCCATCGTCGCGCCGACGGACGCGAAGGCCGTCGAATGGGGCATCCGCGCCAGCCACGCGCCAAGTGAGCCTAAGAAGATCGTGCGCATCAAGGATACGTTGCACCTGAGCGAACTGTACGTGTCGGAAGCCGCGCTGGACGAGGCTAAAGACAAAGTCGAAATCATCAGCGAACCAATGAATCTGTTTGATGAACAGGGCGCGCTCATTGCGTTTTGATAAATCCCATTGGTTGATGCATCGCAACAAATGCTTGCCGCAAATCAACGCTGAAAAACGCTGATCGCATCTGGTGGTTGACCGAATTGATCTGCGTTGTTCGGCGTCCATCTGCGGCGCACGGCTGTTCATTCAAGGCTGTTCATGCAAGGTCGCAACCGTCGTGCTTGCCCGTCTTCCAGCCGCTATGCTACGTTGCGCCGCGTCTTTGCGACGCTTCACGCAAATCACCCTTCACCTTCAAACAGCGGAGATCACCGTGGCACAAACAACGCTCTATGATGCCATCATCATCGGTTCGGGCGCGTCGGGCGGCATGGCGGCCAAGGAACTGACCGAACGCGGCCTGCGCGTGCTCGTGCTGGAAGCCGGCCCGAAACTCGAGCCCAGCCAATTCAGCATGAACAAGTTCGCCTATGAATCCATGTATCGCGGCTTCGGCCCCACAGGCTGGAAACAGAACGAGCAATGGATGCAGGATACGGCAGGCGAATTCAGCCGCAACTTTTACATCAAAGACACCGAGCATCCTTACACGACCGATCCGGGCAAGCCGTTTATGTGGGTGCGCGCGCGCGTTGTCGGCGGCAAGACGCTGCACTGGGGCCGCCTCTCGTGGCGCTTTTCCGATCTGGATTTCAAAGCCAAAACCCACGACGGTTGGGACGAAGATTGGCCGTTCAGTTATGACGAGATCGCGCCCTATTACGACAAGGCCGAAGAGTGGATCGGCGTCAGCGGCAATCAGGACAAGCTCTGGTATTTGCCCGATGGCAAGTTCCTGCCGCCGATGGCGTTGACCTGCGGCGATCAAATGATCAAGCGCGGCGCGGCCAAACAGGGCATTCCGCTGGTGCAACCGCGCGTAGCGATGTTGACCGCCGTCAAACCGCAGCACGCCAAGTATGGCCGCGCGCAATGCCATTATTGCGGCAGTTGCGGCAACGGCTGTTCGGTCGGCGCGATGTTCAATTCGCTGGCTTCGACACTGCCGGCGGCGCAGGCGACCGGGCGCATGACCTTGCGCACCAATTCCATCGTGCGCCACATCATCGTGGACAACGGCACCGGCAAGGCCAAAGGCGTTGCCGTGGTTGACCGCCAGACGCGGCAGGAGCAGGAATTTTTTGGCAAGGTGGTGATCGTCGCCGGTTCGACGCTCGAATCCACGCGGTTGCTGCTCAATTCAAAAGCGCGCCAGCATCCGAATGGGCTGGGCAATTCATCGGGCGTGCTGGGGCATTATCTGGTTGACCATTTTGGCGGCACGGGCGCAAGCGGCGTGCTACCCACGCTGGCCGGGCGCGACCCGGTCAACGAAGACGGCAAATCATCGGGCGTTTTCATCCCGCGCTTTCGCAACCTGGATGCAAAGACCAAACACCCGCGCTTCCTGCGTGGTTATGGGTATGAAGGCGGCTCGTCCATTGGCGCGTTCCCCGGCGTCGCCCGTCGCATCGCGAGCTTTGGCAGTGAATTCAAAAAGAACGTGCGCCGCTGGTACGTCGCGCCGGTGGGCTTGACGACGCGGGCGCACATGCTGTCGCGCTTTGAAAATTATGTCGAGCTTGATCCCAATGGTGTCGTTGACGCCTGGGGCATTCCGGTGTTGCGCGTGCACATACAGCATTCCGACAACGAACGCGAGATGGGCCAGGACGCCGCCGAAACCGCCGCCGAGATTCTGGCCAACGCCGGCGCGCGCGAGATCGCCATCAATCGCAGCATCACCGTGCCGGGCCGCATCATTCACGAACTGGGCACCGCACGCATGGGCGCTGACCCCAAGAAATCGGTGCTCAACAAATACAACCAGGTGCACGACGTGCCGAATGTGTTTGTCACCGATGGTGCGGCGTTTGTGGGCGCGGCCAATCAGAATCCGACGCTGACGATTCTGGCGCTGACGATGCGCGCCTGTGAGTATCTGGCGGGCGAAATGAAACGCGGCAACATTTAAGACACCTCCCACGAAGCCACACGAAGAGACACGAAGGTTGTCGAAGTTCTTCGTGTTCCCTTAGTGTGGCTTCGGTGCGCCAGTAACTCGGTTCGATCTGGTCGGGTGAAACGTCCCGACCCTGGAAATTGCCCGTTAGACAGGTAGCCAAACGAGCGTGCGTCGTAGCAGCAATGCTACCCACGGAGCCTCGGGCGGCGAGCG
>JANOWX010001023.1:0-3416 GCA_031418175.1 Acidobacteriota bacterium
CTGCCACGATCACAAGTTCGATCCAATTCCCCAACGCGATTACTACGCGCTGTATGGCATTTTCAACAGCATTCGTTATGCCTTCCCCGGCGCCGAAATTTATCAGCATCCCGCCGAGATGGTCGCCCTGGTGGCGGGCAAAGCCGCCGAGAATTTTTATCAGCAGCAGAAAGAACTGAGCGACATTGACGACGCGGTCGAACGGTTGAAGAGTGAGAAAGGCACGGCGCTGCGCAACAAAAAGGCGCTCGAACAAAAGGCCGCTGAAGCTGCTCCCCCTGCTGGCGCACCGGGCAAAAACAACGACAGCGCACAGGTGACGCAGCCCAATCCGACCAAGGCAATCGTTTACCCGCCCCAGAGCTACGACACTTTGTCCGCCGATTTTGACCGCGACATCATCAACAACCGCCAGGCGCAGGAATCCAAACGCCTGCCCGATGAAGTGGACGCTGAGAGCGCGCGCATACACCTGCGCACCTTTGAATTGCACGCGCGCTATCCGAACACGCCGAAAGCATACGCCGTGCAAGAAGGCTTGCTCGCCAACGCGCGCATCCAGCGCAAAGGCGAACCCAAAAACCTCGGCGCTGAAGTGCCGCGCGGCTTCCTGACGATTCTGGGCGGCCCGCAAGTGCCCAAAGGCCATCCGACCAGCGGGCGCGAATTGCTCGCCCGCTGGATCGCCGACGCCCAAAATCCGCTGACCGCGCGCGTGCTGGTGAATCGCATCTGGCAATGGCATTTCGGCCAAGGCCTGGTGCAAACGCCCAACGATTTCGGCGCGCGCGGCAAAGCCCCCACGCATCCCGAATTGCTGGACTGGCTGGCCACACGCTTTGTCGCGGGCGGCTGGTCGGTGAAAAAGCTGCATCGTTTGCTGATGCTCTCGCACATTTATCAATTGGCTGCGGATGAGATGGGGAGAGACGGGGCGACGGGGAGCATTGTCGCGGCCAACGCGAGGCTGGATGTGGCGAATGATTATTACTGGCGCTTCAACCGGCGGCGGCTTTCGGCAGAAGAAGTGCGTGATGCCTTGCTCGCCGTCAGCGGTCAACTCGATCGCACGCCGGGCGCAGCGCATCCGTTTCCAGCGGAAACGACCTGGAAGTTCACCCAGCACGAGCAGTTCTTTGGCGTCTACGAAACGAACAAGCGCAGCGTCTACGTAATGCAGCAGCGCTTGAAGAAGCATCCGTTCTTTGAGGTGTTTGACGGCGCTGACACGAACATGCCAGTCGCCGAACGCCCGCTCAGCACGACGCCGTTGCAGGCGCTGTTTCTGATGAACAATCCCTTCGTACACCAACAAGCCGACGCCTTTGCCGTGCGTGTCGGGATGGCGTTTGATACGCTGCGCGAACGGCTGGATTACGCGTACCGGCTGGCCTTTGGACGCGGCGTGAACGCGAGCGAAGTGCAAGAGGCTACGACGTATTTGCAACAGACGCGGCAGGATTTGGCGGTGGTGAAAACGCCCGCTGAGCAGGTGAACCGCGCGGCGCTGGCGAGTTATTTGCGCATGGTGTTGAGCAGTAATGAGTTTTTGTATGTGGATTGAGGCTTATGAAACCAGTCACTCAAGAATGGGTCGCGAAAGCGATTGAAGAAAGGCAGTAGGCAAATGAATGGCGGCAAGGGAATGGCAGTGCTGAGCTCGGCCCTCATTCCTTTGCCTGGATTCTCTTGCCGCTCTTTTTTGAAATGAGTTTTGGAAATTCACTTAGCGCATTGAGGAATAAGAAATGACGGAAGCTTACTTTCACCCAACCCGCCGCCAAATGCTGCGCTCCCTATTCACCGGCTCGCTGCTCATGCCCGCCGTCATCGCGCAACTGCTGGCCACCGACGCGCGCGCCAACGAACTCGGCGCAGATAACCCGCTTGCGCCCAAACAGCCGCACTTTCCGCCGAAGGCCAGGCAGGTGATTTTCATCTACCTGCCCGGCGGTTGTTCGCACGTAGACTCGTTCGATTACAAGCCGAAACTCATCGCCGATGCCAAGGCGGGCATTCTTTATCAGGGCAAGCGCAAGCTGCTCGCGCCGCAGTGGGAGTTCAAACCGCGCGGCCAGTCGGGCATTTATGTCAGCGAGCTGTTCCCGCACATCGGCGCCAGCGCGGATGACATTTGTTTTATCAATTCAATGCGCGGCGATCACAACGATCACTTTCAGGCGACGCTGGGCATTCACACGGGGTCGGTGACGTTCAAGCGGCCGAGCCTGGGTTCGTGGGTGAGTTATGGCCTGGGCACCGAGAATCAAAACCTGCCGTCGTTTGTCGCGCTCGCGCCGCAATTGCCCTACACCGGCGCGCAGGTGTGGGATTCCGATTTCCTGCCCGCCGCGCATCAGGGCACGCGGGTGGTCGCGGGGGACGAACCCGTCGCCAATCTGAAACGCCGCGCCGTCAGCGCAGAGTTGCAACAGCACGAACTCAGCTTGCTCGAACGCTTCAATCAACGCCACCTGCAAGCGCGCGCGGCTGATCCGCAATTGGCCGGGCGCATCAAGACTTACGAAACCGCGTTCGGCATGCAACGCGCGATGCCCGAGGCGTTGGATTTGTCGAAAGAAACTGACGCGACGTTGCGGCTGTATGGTTTGGAGCGCGGGCAGACGACGGGTTTTGGTTGGCAGGCGATTGTAGCGCGGCGGCTGGTCGAACGCGGGGTGCGCTTCATCGAATTGATTGATGTGGGCGCGTCGAAAAACTGGGATGCGCACGGCGATATGAAAACGCACGAGCCGCTCGCCCGCAACGTTGACCTGCCTGTCGCCGGGTTGCTCAAAGACCTGAAATCACGCGGGCTGTTCGAACAAACGCTGCTCGTGTTCACGACCGAATTCGGACGTTCGCCTTCGGTTGAAGGCGATTATGGGCGCGGGCATTTCAATGCGGTGTTCTCTTCGTGGCTTGCGGGGGGCGGCGTGAAGGGCGGCGTGCAGTATGGCAAGTCGGATGATTACGGGTTCAAGGTCGCCGAGAATGAATGCCATGTGCACGATTTCCACGCGACGATTTTGCATTTGCTGGGCTTCGATCACACGCGGCTGACGTTCCGGCACGGCGGACGCGATTACCGGTTGACCGATGTGCACGGGCGTGTGGTGCAAGAGATTTTAGCTTGAGAGGTAGGACGGACTTTAGTCTGTCCTATGGTAGTAAACCAAAAGCGGCGGCAATGGCTTGATCAAGCTATTGCCGCCGCTTTGTGCTGTTATGAAAGAGAGAGTTTTGAATAGTTTTCGAGAAAAAGAATTTCTCATTGAACCCGCGAAGCGGGTGGCCAGAATTTAGCCCAGGGTGAAGAACCCTGGGTACCCGAGCCAAAGGTGCGCAAGCCCGCGAAGCGGGCGGCAGATGCTGGCCTGTCGCCCGCTTCGCGGGCTTGCGCATTCACGCTATCG
>JANOWX010001024.1:0-2593 GCA_031418175.1 Acidobacteriota bacterium
GATTTATTCATTCAAGCCGCTTGGCGTACCGTTGGTTGCCCAACTTGCGGAGCACTTCTTAAAAATGCGGGCTGTTTTCAAATCCGACTTTCCAGCCAATTTGCTTCGCTGTTTGGACAACCTACGGTACGTTTTGTCGCGAGTTGCTGGAAAACTCTTCGAACAGCGGGCCATGCCCGGCAAATCGTAAGACAGACCCAAAAGCCGACTTGCCATTGTCATCTTGCTACACATCCGCGAACATTCAGCCGGTTTATTTCCTTTTGACCCGCCTGCTGGTTGCAAACACGACTTTCATCGCCTAAACTCGCCCGCGTTCTGGCTGAAGCGATCCGGCTTCACCTTCTGAGCAGCAGTCACAAAGCCCTGACATTCAATGCTTTAACCTAAGTCAGGAAGCTGGCGCGAAAATTTCGTCCGGCGCTTCCGGCTCTGTGGCCTGCAAGCTGCTTAGGAATAAGTTTGAAGTACTCATCCCTTTAACTTGCTTCAAGCAAAAAATTCATCGCGCGACCCAGCCCCAAGCGGCTAGGTTTGCGCGCCCACTGTAGTTTTGAACCCTGAAACCCGTGCCGCATCCTTTCAGAGAAATCGTTGGGGAGCGGGGAGAAACCGAGGAGATAGAACAAGATGGCAAAACCGATCAAATACTTTGAGAAGGGCTTGAGCGTCGCCGCCGGCGCAACCTTCAACGCGATTCAGTTCTTCAATCAATACAAACCCAACCCGTCCTTCATCCCGAAATGGTCCGACAAGCCGCTGCTCAAATCGTGGCAGAAGACCAAACCCACGCTCGGCTGGCCCCGCACCACCGACTCGCTCTGCCCGGCCTGTGTCAAAGAGGCCCGCACCCGCATCATCGAAAACGGCGAAGACCCGTTCAAGGTGATTGAGGATCGGCCCGGCGAGATCAAGGCCACGATCATCGAGCGCGACGGCGAAATCTGGATGGTCAAGGATTGCCCCTTTCACGGCCATTACGAAGACATGATGGCCGTGGACGCCAAGTTCCTGGAGCACATCGAGACGATGTATCCGGGCCGCGACATTGACGCGCACAACGACGAAAAGCTGCACAAGCACGGCTCGTCCACCATCAAGCACGGGCGCGGCTCGGTGCTGACGGTTGACCTGACCAACCGCTGTAACATGATGTGCGACCCCTGCTTCATGGACGCCAATCAGGTCGGCTTCGTCCACGAACTAAGCTGGGAAGACATCCAGGAAATCATGGACAACGCGGTTTCGATCAAGCCGCGCCGCCAGATGTCCATCCAGTTTTCCGGCGGCGAGCCGACGCTCTCGCCCTACTTCCTCGACGCGGTCAAGTACGCGCGCAAGGTCGGCTACAACTCCGTGCAAGCCGCGACCAACGGCATCGAGTTCGCCAAATCCAAAGAGTTCTGCCGCAAGGCCGCCGAAGCAGGTTTGCGCTATGTTTACCTGCAATTCGACGGCATCGGCAACGCCGCGAACAGCCATCGTCAGGTCGGCAACCTCTTCGACGTGAAGCTGCGCGCGATCAACAACCTGCACGAAGCGGGCGTCGAGATCGTGCTGGTGACGACGCTGGTCAACACCGTCAACAATGACGAAGTCGGCCCCGTCATCCGCTTCGCGCTCGACAATCCGAAGAAGATCGGCTTCGTCTCGTTCCAGCCGGTTTCTTTCACGGGCCGCGACGAAGACATCACCGAAGACCGCCGTTTGCGCCAGCGTTACACGCTCTCGCACATGGCCCACGACGTGAAAAAGCAGGTGGGCATCACCGACCCGCACAAAGACTGGTTCCCGATTTCGCTGATGTCGGCCTTCTCCGATTTCGCCGACATGGCGCACGGCCCCGACCGCGAATTCGGCCAGATGAGTTGTGGCTGTCACCCGAATTGTGGAGTCGGCACGGCGGTGATGATTGATAAAGAGACCAAGGAGATGCGCTCCGTCCCAGATTTCATCAACATCCCCGGCCTCGTCAAAGATATGCAGCAAATCACCGACGCCGCGCGCGGCAAGCGGTTTTCGGGCGCGATGATGGGCTTGGCCTTGCTGAAGCATTACAACCCCTTCGGCGCGCCGACGCATTTCAAGCTGACCGACTTGTTGCAAAAGTTCGACAAGACCTTTGGCCTGTCGGGCAAGGATTACGGCAAGTCCGACCCCACGCGCACGATTGACGACGTCGAAAGGCGCCGCAAGGATCGCTGGAACTTCCTCTTCATCGCGGGCATGTGGTTCCAGGACTTGTTCAACTACGATTTCCGCCGCACCGAGATGTGCATCATCCCCTATGGCACGCAGGAGGGCGAGATCAGCTTCTGCGCGTACAACACAGGCATCGGCTGGCGCAACATCATCGAAAACATGCACCAGAACGCGACCGTGTCGAAGTGGTATCAGGAACACGGCCGCCACGAAATCTTCGCCAACAACCATTCGGTCAAGCTCGAAGACACGACGCACGTGCTGAATGTCAACAACGCCGACGCCGCGCGTGGCCGCGAAAAGAAAGCCGTGCCGCAAACCGCGAAGGAAGAGCAGGCGCTGATGAAGAAGCTGTATATGCAATCGGTGCTGAAACAGAAGGCCGAGCCGC
>JANOWX010001025.1:0-3787 GCA_031418175.1 Acidobacteriota bacterium
TCGATCTCTAGGGCTTCGATCTTGCCGCTGGCTTGTTTCAAGCCTTCGACTTCGACGAAGGCGCCGACGGTGATCTGGCCACGCGCAGTGATTCGTTTGGTGGCGGCCACGACTGTGACCAGCTTGTCGTCCACATTCCAATCGCCGACGAAGCCAGCGGCGGCGGGCAGCGTCTTGATGCGGCCCTGGAAGCGCACGAAGTTCGGATTGGATTCGTTGGGGTTTTTGACCTCGATGGAGAGCGCGTTGACCGGGCCATCGCCCTGGCGCGTGCCGAAAACCTCGACTTCGGCTAACAGTTTAACCGCCGCGAGGTTGGGCAGAATGCGCGTCTTGCCGTCCACATTGACCACGCGCCCGCTGACTTTCCACACGCCGATTTGGGTACCGCCGGGCAGCGTTTCGATGGTGCCCTTGAAACGGACGGCGGCGGGCAGGTTGTTGGGATTCAGTTTGACTTCGATCTTGGTGGCGAGGATCAAGCCGTCGGTTTGGCGCGTGCCTTCGACATCCACCAACGAGCCGACAGCGGCCGGGCCCTTGTCCTGTTTGAGTTGCGTCGCGGCGTTGACGCGCACGAGACGGCCGCTGATCGTCCAATCGCCGAGGCGGTCGGTGGCGCTCGGCAGTTTTTCTACGATGCCTGAGAATTTCGCCTGCGGATTGGGGCCGCCGTTGGATTTGAGCGTGATGACGAGCGCGCCGATGGAACCGTCGTTCATCTGTGCGCCGACGATTTCGACCAATGCATCAACAGCGAAATTGGCGCTGGCTGGCAACAGCTTGGTGGTTTGCGTGACGTGAATGGTTTTGCCGCCGACCTTCCAATCGCCCAAACGGCCGGGCGCGCTGGGGATCATTTCAATTGCCCCGCTGAAGGTGATGGGCAGTCCGACACCCGGGCGGAATTTGACTTCGATCAAGGTGGCGTTGATGACGCCATTCGTGCCTTGTGGGCCTTCGGCTTCGACAATCGCGCCGACGGCGGGCGCGCCGCGCTCCTGGTTGATGCGCGTTTGGGCGCTGACATTGACCTTGCGGCCGCTGACAGTCCATTCGCCAATGAAGCCGGCCGTGGACGGCAGCACCTGAATGGCGCCCTGGATTTCGACTGTTTTATCTTGTTGCGCCAGGCTTCCGCTGGCTAGGAGGAGACCGGCGCAGAGCGCCAGCATTAGGACGGTGACACGTTGGATAATTTGTTGCGATGATTTTTGCATGAGTCTAAAAGCTCCCTTAGGCCTTCCGCTTGCCTTTCTTCGAGGCCAGCAGACGGTTAGCGCCCGCACGTTGGGGCGTGAGACGGCAGACGAGGTTAATGTTAAGAATGAAAGTGACGTGTGTAGTCACAGTGCGGCGAACAGGATGAACCCCAGATGTACTGATGTACTAAGGATGCGGAGCGTTTATCGAGTTCGTCGAGCAGGGCTTTCAAATTTTCGGGGCGTGATTACAAGACGTGGGAGAATTGATGGCGCGGAATATAGCACAAGCGCGCCGTTTGTCAGCCAATAAATTCCGGCTGGCCGGTCTGCCACGTGCGCTTTGTGGCGGGCGGCCAGCGGCTGTTAGAATGCGCGCCCGGAAAGAAGACCCTTATGATTTTGCCGATTCGCTTAAAAGACAGTCACGGACGCGCGATTCGCGATCTGCGCCTCTCGATCACCGACCGCTGCAACTTCCGCTGCTTCTATTGCATGCCCACCGAAGCCATGGAATGGAAACCCAAGCCGGAAATTCTCAGCTACGAAGAGATTCTGCAACTGGCCGAAATCTTTGTTGGCCTGGGCGTCAACAAATTGCGCGTGACGGGCGGCGAACCGATGGTGCGGCGCGACCTCGAAAGTTTGATCGAACGGCTGGCCCGCATTGAAGGCCTCGCAGATTTAGCCATGACGACCAATGCGCATTTCCTGCGGGGCCGCGCTCAAGCCTTAAAAGATGCGGGCTTGCAACGCATCACCATCAGCCTGGATTCGCTCGACCCCGAACGCTTTGCTTTATTGACCGGACGCAACGAATTAAAAACGGTATTGGCTGGCATTGACGCCGCACTGGAAGCCGGGCTGGCACCGGTCAAGGTCAACAGCGTGATGATTCGCGGCATCAACGACGACCAGGCGGTCAACTTCGCCGCCTTCGCCCGTGACAAAGGCGTCCACGTGCGCTTCATCGAATTTATGCCGCTCGACAACGGCAAAGTCTGGCGGCGCGAAATGATCGTGCCGGGCGAAGAGGTGCGTGAGCGTATTCATGCCGTTTATCCGCTCGAACGCGTGACCTCCGGCAACGCAAGCGAGACGGCTCGGCGCTGGCGCTTTGCCGATGGCGCGCCGGGCGAAGTCGGCTTCATCAACCCGGTCACACAACCGTTCTGCGGTCATTGCAGCCGCATCCGCCTGACCGCCGACGGCATGATCCGCACCTGTTTGTTCTCGACCGTCGAACACAACATCAAGGCTCTGTTGCGGCGCGGCGCGCCCAGCGAAGAACTGCTCGATTTCATCGTCGCCACGGTCGAGAAAAAAGAAGACCGCCATCACATCAACGATCCTGAGTTTGTGCAGCCGTTGCGGACGATGTCGTGCATCGGTGGATAGGCCGAGACAAAAGCACGTAACATTCGGCAGGCAAGGGAATCAAGGCAAAGGAATAAGAGTTCCAGTCCATTGAAATGTATTCCTTTGCCTTGATTCCTTTGCCAGATGCGCGAATCACGCCTCAATCCCGCGCTTCCCAAAAAACTCTTTCAGCGCCGGATACACATCCAATTTGTCGTCAATGCGCACGCCGATAAAGCGCTCCTTGTTTTGCAGCCGGTCGTTGTAAATCGAAAGCAGCGCGCCCGAACTGCGGCGGTAACTGCCCAGCCCCTCTTCGCCAATCTCGCCGTAGCCGAACAGATTGCAGACCTCGATCAGTTTGTCGGCCAGCTTAACCGCGTCGTCATTGTCGGAGTAGTAATTGTCGCCGTCCGAAAAGTGAAACGGGTAGATATTCCAATCGCGCGGCGGGTAGCGCTCTTCGATCATGTCCAACGCCAGCTTGTAGGCCGAACTGACCACCGTGCCGCCCGATTCGCCCTGCGTGAAGAACTGTTCCTCAGTCACCTCTTTGGCCTCGGTGTGGTGGCTGATGAAAACGATCTTGACCGCGTCGTACTTGGTGCGCAGGAAGCGCACCATCCAGAAAAAGAAGCTGCGCGCGATGTACTTCTTGAACTCGGTCATTGAGCCTGAGACATCCATCATCGCAATCACGACGGCGTTCGATTCGTATTTGAATTCTTCTTCCCAACTCTTGAAGCGCATGTCTTCTTTCTTGATGCCGCTGATGGTGGCCTGGCCTTTTTCGCGCGCGTTGCGGCGGATGTTTTCGAGGATGGTGCGGCGCTTGTCCAGATTCGAGAGCACGCCGGTGCGGCGGATTTCGGTGAACTTGGTAGTCTTGGCCTGCACGGCCTGCTTGGCTTTTTCTTCCAGATACGGCAGGTGCAGGTCTTCAAAGATGAGCGCGGCGATTTCGTCAATGTTGACGTCGGCTTCGTAGTATTCCTGCCCCGGACTGTCGCCAGCTTCGCCCGGCCCCGACCCCTGGCCGTCGCCGTCCTCGCGCCCGATCACGTCGCCGACCTGGGTGTCGCCCTCGCCCTGGCCGACCTGTTTGCGCTTGCGGTAATCGAAGCGGAACTTGTATTCGTCCAGTGCGCGCATCGGCACTTTGACCGTCTTGCGCCCGCGCGACAGGATGATGGATTCGTTGGAGACGATCGAGCCGAGATTCTTTT
>JANOWX010001026.1:0-6772 GCA_031418175.1 Acidobacteriota bacterium
CGCAGCGACGATTGAACGCCGTGTCCGTGCGCGTCTTGCAAGGGCGTTGCCGATTATCTTTGTAGCCCGAACCTGGGTACGCACCGCTTCCAGCGTGCAGTCTCGGCAGCAGACGTTTGCCTTCCGGCAGGAAGCCGCCTCGCGCCGAGACTGCACGCTGGAAGCGGTGCGTACCCAGGTTCGGGCTACAAAGATAATCGGCAACGCCCTTGCAAGACGCGCACGGACACGGCGTTCAATCGTCGCTGCGGATGTAACCAATCAATTAATCAGCTTTGCCAAAGCCCGTCTCACGACGGCCCCGCTAACACCATCAACGGCTTCTTTTCCAACTCAGGAGGTTTGTATGCATTCGTGTGTCCGCAACTTGACGCTCGGTCTTTTTTTGCTGTTCGGTGCTGCCGCCAACACGGCGGCGCAAACTGAAAACACGCCGCCACCGTTGCGCCGCGTGACGCTCTATAAACACGGCGTCGGCTATTTCGAACGGCAAGGCAAGGTGAACGGCGACGACCAGGTCACGTTCCTCTTCGACGCCGCGCAAATGAATGACGTGCTGAAATCGCTAGTCGCGCTTGATCTGGGCAAGGGCGCGAATGCGGGCAAGATCACGGGCGTGACTTACGATTCGACCAAGCCGCTTGACCGGCGGCTGGAAGAATTCGGCGTCACGCTGGATGGCAGCAACGCCGCCGGGCTGACCGCGTTGATCGGCCAGCTTAAAGGTGCGCGGGTTAGTTTGCGGACAGGAACTGCTGCGGCCACCTCGATCACCGGTACAGTCGTCGGCATCGAGAAGCGCGTCAAAGTCCAAAACGGCGAGCGGAGCGAAGCGCAGGAATTGGTTTTGCTGAATGAGGCGGGCGAACTGTTCAGCGTGCCCTTCGAGCAGATGCGCGCGCTCAAACTGCTCGACCCCCGGTTGCGCGAAGACCTCGATCAGTACCTCGCCATCCTGCAATCCACGCTGCACAAGAACCTGCGCAAGCTGACCATCGCTACACAGGGACAGGGCGAACGCGACTTGTTTATCAGCTACGTCGTCGAAGCACCCGTGTGGAAGACGACTTACCGCGTCGTGCTGGACAAGCAGGCCAAGCCCTTTTTGCAAGGCTGGGCCGTGGTGGACAACGTGCAGGATGAAGACTGGACGAACGTGACGCTGTCGCTGATTGCGGGCGCGCCGGTGTCGTTCATTCTGGATTTGCAGCAGCCGCGCTACAAACAACGGCCCGTGGTGGGGATGCCGGATGAGGTTTCAGTCGTGCCGCAAGTGCCTGAAGCTTCGCTCAGCAACGCGCCGATCAACCTGGTTTCGTCCACGCGTGGCGGCACGCTGGAAGGCGTCGTTACTGATCCGAATAGCGCGGTGATCCCAAATGCCACTGTCCGCGTCACCCAAGCGAACACTGGCGCGGAGTTACTCGCCAAAACCGATTCCGAAGGGCGCTATCACGTGCGCGGGTTGCCGGCTGGCAGATATAAGCTCACATTTGAAGGCAGCGGTTTCAAGAAAGCGCAGGTCAATGGTGTCTTGATTACGCCCGGACGAGTTACTAACAACGACGCCGAATTACACGTTGGCGCGGTGGCTGAAACGGTGACCGTTACCGTTAGCGCTTCCGTGCTCAACAGTGAGTCAGCCTCGATTGGCAGCTCAATGCGTGACAAAGATTCCGGCATCGAGATTCACGTCGACACGCAAGAGATCGGCGAACTCTTTGAATATCGCATCGCCCATCCCGTCACCATCAAGCGCAACAGTTCCGCGCTCATCCCCATCCTGCAAAACGAAGTTGCGGGCGAACTCGTGTCGCTCTACAACAAAGCGACGCGCGTGCAGAATCCGATGAGCGCCTTTTACCTGCACAACACCACCGGCCTCACGCTCGAAAGCGGGCCGCTGACCGTGATCGAGAATGACACCTACGCAGGCGAAGCACTGACCGCGCGCATCAAGCCGAACGAGAAACGCTTCATCACCTATGCCGTAGACCTGGGCGTGCGCGTCAGCGTCAAGGAAGACGAGAAGGACGAGAAGCCCTTCTTCGCCGAAATCCGCGCCGGCGAATTCCGGCTCAAATACAAACAGACGCGCGCCACCGTTTACACGCTTGCCAACCTGACCGACCGCGCGAAGACCGTTTACATCGAGCATCCCTACGACAAAGACGAGAAGTGGGAACTGGCGCGGACGCTCAAACCGGTTGAGACGACCAAGAGTTTTCACCGCTTCAAAATCACAATCGCGCCCAACGCTTCCGCGCAGTTCGCCGTCAACGAAGAGTTACCCGAAACCGAAAGCTACGCCATCTCCAACCTGACCTCAGACAAGCTGACGATCTTCGTCAACGAAGGCTATCTGACGCCGCCGATGCGGCAGGCGCTCGAAACGATCTTGGAACAAAAGGCCGAGATCGCCGCGCTCAACCGGCAGGCGCAGGAAAAGCAATTCGAGATCAACACCGTCACCAAAGAGCAGGAACGCATGCGCGAAAACCTGCGCGCGCTGGGCAAGAGCGACGAAGAGAAGCAATTGCTGCAACGCTACGTCGGCAAGCTGGCGCAAGGCGAAGACCAGCTTGAACGGTTGCGGCAGGAAGAGAAGCAACTCGCCGAAAAACGCAACGCCTTGCAACGGCAAATCGAGGAGCGGTTGCGGAAGCTGGCGTTTGAACAACGCTTGAAATGAGCACCGCGCCATGTGCTTTTGCCGCTTCGTCTGACCAGACTGAGTGGCGTGGGCAGTTTGTAATTGGCCGCTTGCCCCGCTACACTCCGCGCCTTTGCTTGAAGCCGCTGGCGCAATTTGCAAGGGCGCTTGGCAAAGTCGTTCCCTGCAACGAGCAGGATTTATTTCAGGACTTATTCATTCAAGGAGATGGTTAATGTTTGTCATTCGATCAATATTTTTCATTGGGGTTCTCGTTTGTGCATTGGCTGTTCTGGCTCTCGGTCAGACAGTCGCGGATGAAGCTGAGCGCACGGCGCGTGCAGGGCAGCCCAAGCAGTTGAGTTATGTGCAAGTGGATGCCGCGCAGTTGCTACAGCGTCCGGCGGCCTATCGCGGGCGGCGTGTGGCATTGACGGCGGCGATTGTGTCGGTCAATGCGCGGCGTCATTCGCTGGAGTTGTACGACCAACGCACGCGCGCGTTGATTGGAGTTTCACTGGCGGACTTGCCCAAAACGCAGCGCCGTCAATTGGTCGCCGAGCCGGTCTATCACGTGACCGTGTATGGCCTGGCCGAAATGCAGGAGGGCCGTTTGGTGCTCAAGGCCGAACAGGTGATGCCGGTGGTGTTGACGCAGGTTTCCCGCTAACGGCCCGGCAGAAAATACCGCAACGGAACAAACCGCCGCTTCGTCATACAAGGTGCGAAGCGGCGGTTTTGCTATTTGCGGGCGCATTCGTTAAGGTGACGCCGCTTTCAAACACTCTTAATCACACAACTCATTTCAGAACTTTCGCGGTGTCAGTTGCCCCCAAGCGGCTGCTGACACACGCCAACATTTGCACCCGGAGGACAAAGTTATGTTGAACCGCCGTATTCGTGGCGTATGCGCCCCGCTGACCATCGCGTTGATTGGCTGTTTGGCCTTGGGCTACGGCAGTAGCGCACAGGTCGCGCAACCACAGGAAAAAGTTGATCTCGAAGTCATCAACAAGATCAAAGCCGAAGGCTTAGAGCGTTCGCAAGTGATGGAAACGCTCAGTTGGCTGACCGATGTGCACGGGCCACGGTTGACCGGCTCGCCCAAAATGAAAGAAGCCAACGAATGGACGAAAAACAAAATGGCCGAGTGGGGGTTGACTGCCCGCCTGGAATCCTGGGGGCCGTTCGGGCGCGGCTGGTCATTTAGCAAGGTTTCGATCCATGTCACTGAACCGAATCCTTTTCCGGTCATCGGCTACCCGAAAGCCTGGACACCGGGAACCAATGGCCCGGTCGTTGGTGCTGCCGTCTTCACCGAAATCAACACTGAAGCGGACTTTGAAAAGTACAGAGGCAAATTGAAAGGCGCAATTGTGCTGGCCTCGCCGCTGCGTCCGGTCATGGCACAATTCAAAGCGCCCGCTGTGCGCTACACCGATGAAGAGTTACTGAAGATGGCCAATGATGAAGTCGAGCAACGTGGCCGTCCCGGCGGCAATATGACGGATGAACAGCGGCAGCAGCAGTTACAGGCGCAACAGATCGCAGGCAAAAGAACAGACTTCTTCAAATCTGAAGGCGTCGCCGTGCTAGTGGACATTGACCGCATCAACGACAACGTTCATGGCGGAACTGTCTTTGTCGGGAGTGGCGGCCCGCGTGACAAAAACGCTCCGCAGGCGTTGCCGTCGGTCACTATCGCCGTCGAACATTACGGACGCATCGTCCGCATGCTGAAAAAAGGCCAGCAGGTCAAAATGGAAATTGAAGTCAAAGCTCAATTCCACGACGAAGACCTGATGAGTTACAACACGATCGCCGAAATCCCCGGCACCGACAAAAAAGACGAAGTCGTGATGCTCGGCGGCCATTTGGATTCGTGGCACACCGGCACCGGCGCGACCGACAATGCCGCCGGCTGCGCCGTGGCAATGGAAGCCGTGCGCATCCTGAAAGCATTGGGGATGCAACCACGCCGCACGATCCGGGTCGCATTGTGGAGCGGTGAAGAGCAAGGCTTGCTCGGTTCGCGTGCGTATGTCACACAGCACTTCGGCGCGCGCCAACCGGTCCAGGGGCAGGCTCCGACTGGCGGGGGCCGTGGCGGTGGCCCCGGTGGCGGCGGTTTCGGTGGACCTCAAGGGCCGCTCGTCACCAAACCGGAGCATGAAAAATTCTCGGTCTATTTCAATCTGGACAATGGCACCGGCAAGATTCGCGGCGTTTACCTGCAAGGCAACGAAGCGGCACGCTCGATCTTCCGCGCTTGGCTGGCTCCGTTCAATAATCTGGGGGCTTCAACCCTGACCCTGCGCAACACTGGCGGAACCGATCACCTGGCATTTGACGCCGTCGGCCTGCCCGGCTTCCAATTCATTCAGGACGAAGTTGAATACGACGCCCGCACTCACCATTCAAACATGGATGTTTACGACCGTCTGCAGGCGGATGATATGAAACAGGCTGCGACGATCATGGCGGCGTTCGTTTACCACGCGGCGATGCGCGATGAGAAATTGCCGCGCAAACAGATGCAAGGCGGCGCGGGTTCGGCGGGCCGCTAAAGGCGGGTTGGTTCTGCCACGCAGACACACACAAAGGGGCACGAAGAGCGAACTTCTTCGTGCCCCTTTGTGTGCCTGCGTGGCAGATTTTCTTTGAATGTCTCTGGTCAGCCCGGGCAGCCAACCAGAGACGGTACGTGGCCGGTCTGGCCTTACAGCCAGCGTGAAGTAACTCGGAACTATGGCGTCGCGATGACGATCTCGTTCGCTTTGACGAGATGCAATTGCGTCTGGGCAGCCTGCGCGGCGGCGCGCGCATTGGTGCGCAATTGCTGCGTCTGCGCTTTCAGATCGGCATTGGCGGTTTGCGTTTCAACCAGCCGGGATTGTGTGACCGCGTGTTTGGTTTTCACATTCGTCACCAAGCCGCGCGCGCGCGCCAGCGTTGAAAAGGCTAACAAGCTGGTCGCCAACAAAATCATCGCCAGCCAGACGGCGTTGGGAATCGTGGGCACAAAGGCCGCGATCCGTTCGCCAATGGCTGGTGCATAATCGTTGATGGCCAGATTAACTGAGTACGAATTGGCTACCGGTTTCAAGTAACACCTCCAAATCTTCTTTCGTGTGGGTTTCAGCGTAGCACCGTACCACCGGTTCGGTGCCCGACATGCGCAAGAGCATCCAGCTACCGTCGTCAAAGAGATATTTCACGCCGTCCAGACGGTTCACGCCGGTGACCGCGCGGCCGCCGATGTTGGCGGGCGGGTCGGCTTGCAACCGTTCGGACAGCCTGGCTCTGACTGCGGGCGTCAGCTTGATGCCGCGACGGTCGCTGTAAAGCGCGCCGTCTTTGGTGAATAGCTCGGCGATCATTTCACCCAGACTGGCACCGCGCGCCGCCACCATCTCCGCGACTAACAGACAGGCCAGGATGCCGTCTTTTTCGGGGAAATGGCCTTTGACCGTGAGGCCGGCGCTTTCTTCTCCACCCAAAATGATCTTGTCAGCGTTGATCAACTCGCCGATGAACTTGAAGCCCACCGGCGTTTCAAAACTCTCGCGTCCGTGGCGCGCGGCCACGCGATCCAGCAGGTGCGTCGTGGCGACCGAACGCGCGACCCCGCCCGTCCAATGCGGGCGCGTCTCGCACAGGTAATCCAGCAAAATCGCCAACAGGTGATTGGCCGAAACGAAGCTGCCGTCGCGGTCTATGAAGCCAAACCGGTCGGCGTCGCCATCGGTCGAAACACCCAGCGCCAAACCTTTTTCCAGCACCAGCGCGCGCATCTCGCCCAGGTTGCGCTCCGAAGGTTCGGGGCTGAAGCCACCAAACAGCACGTCGCGGTAGACGTGGACATTCGTCACCTCGCAACCGTGCCGCCGCAGCGCTTCGTCCAAGTAGCCCCGGCCCGTGCCCCAAAGTGGATCGTAGGCCAGCTTGAGTTTGGCCGAGGCTAGTTTGGCGAAATCAATCTTGTCAGCCAGCGACGCGAGGTAATCCTCTAGCGGGTTTAACTCGATCGGCTTAGCGCTACTCGTGACCCTTGGCTGTTGCGCGGAGCCAGCCTGCAATTCGGCGAGTAGCTGTTCGATACGCTTGGTGATCTCCGGC
>JANOWX010001027.1:0-5141 GCA_031418175.1 Acidobacteriota bacterium
CACGAACACAGGCTGAAGCCTGAACTCTATGCTTTTGCGTATGTCCTAATTGAAACTCCCTCATGTGTTTTTTAAGTACGGCGCGCGGACAAACGTGTATGGCATTGCGCCGTAATCGTCTGTTTTTCCTCCGCTCAGGCGGCCTCAGGGCGCTGGCACAGTCATTGCTGTAATGGGCAGTAATGGGCAGTAATGGTTTGCAATCAAGCCATTAAATGAAAGCGGAGCGGTCACAAACCGCCGCAAAGAGAGGCAAATATGATTCAAGAAACACCACAAGCTGACATGTTCAAACAACAAATGCGTGAATCGCTGCGGCATGAGACGCTTAATTCACGCGCTGTCAGGATTGCGAAACACGATAATGTTTACACGTGTGGCGATCGGGACGAGACGGTTTACTTCATCGAGAGCGGCCAGATCAAACTACTCACGCTCTCGCCTGAAGGGAAAGAGTGTCTGTTGGCCATCCATTCAGCCGGAGATGTTTTCGGCGAGTTGTGTCTGTCTGGCTTACCCGAACGCGCTGAAACCGCGACCGCGATGGAAGAGACGGTCATCAAACAAATCCCTTGTTCCAAGTTCTTTGACCGGTTGGGCCGCGACGGGTTGTTCCCGGGCTTCGTACAGTATCTGTCCGTGCGTGTGGCCGACCAACAGCAGGTCATCTCCAATCTGGTGACGGTGGATAGCGAACAGCGTCTGGGCAAGACGCTGCTACGCTTAGCGCGCACCCTCGGCAAGAAAGACCCGCGCAGCATTCGCATTGAGTCGAAGATTACGCATGAAGACCTGTCCAAGATGGTGGGCACGACACGGCCTCGTATCAGCGTGTTTATGCAACGCTTTCGGAACTTGGGCCTGATCGAGATAAATGCCAACCACTTCTTGATTATCAAAGAGCGGATGCTGACAGATTACCTCACTCAGATCGCCTAGCCTGGTGGCTACGCTAATTCACCAACCTGAGACGAGTTGGTTTGGGCTGACCGATCAACCGTCAAATGGTCGTCATCTTGGTACTACGGGAATTTCTGTGTTGAAGAAATTCTTCTTATCTTAATCAATGCATTCAGCAGCGCAATGATGATGTTGCGCGACCAATCCAATCCAACTATCAGCTTTGAAAGGAGCTAACAATGACAACAACAACGACAACAACAACAATGACTCAGGATGAGGTGATCTCCACGCTCAACAACCTGATCGAAACCAGCCGTGACGGCCAGAACGGGTTTCAATCCGCCGCCGAGGGCATCACCGACCCCTCGCTGAAAGCGTCGTTCCTTCAATACGCGCAGCAACGCGGCCAGTTCGTCTCTGAACTTCAAAGCGAAGTGCGCGCGTTCGGCGACGATCCGCAGACGACAGGGAGCATCGCGGGAGCCTTGCATCGCGGCTGGATCAATATCAAATCCGCCGTCACCGGCAAGGACGAGCACAGCATTCTGGAAGAGTGCGAACGAGGCGAAGATTCAGCCAAGAAAAATTACCTGGAGGCGTTGAAAGAGAATCTGCCGACGAACATCCTGAACGTCGTCGACCGCCAGTATCAGGCGGTCGTCGCCACGCACGATACGGTGCGCAGTTGGCGCGATCGAACCGGTAAGACCAGCACGGCCAGCGCCTAATGAGAGTTGCCTGGCGGTCAGGTCAAGGTCTTTCAAAGCGCCAGCGGCTTATTCACGCTGGCACATATCTGGCATCAACCTTGCTATGAATTATGGCGTTGGAGGAGCAGATAAAATAGCGGGTAACGAATCCGACGCAGTGTCAGGAACACAGGCATGCCCTCTACTCGGTACGGACTTGTTCTCTATGAAGCCATAGTGAAATGAAGACGGCCGTTGGAGCGCTGATAGCCTTAGAAGTTGTCCGGCATCAGCAAAATCAATTAGGAGGAAATGAAATGGCAATGCAAACCGATCCTGTTTGTAGCATGCAAATTGACGATCAAAATGCTTCCGAGAAATCGCAGCATCAAGGTACGACCTACTACTTCTGCTCTGCGGATTGCAAACGCAAGTTCGATCAACAACCAGAGCAATATGTGGGCAAACAGGCACAAGCCAGCGATACTAAGGAATAGAAATTAAATAACCGCGCCAAGCTAAGATTTTATGTGAGCTTGGCGCGGTTATTCCATTTTTGAGTTCGAAATCTGAAGGATGAAGAACCGGTAACGCAGAGCGCACGTCGCGTCACGTTGAGCGCCACAGCTTTTGAGGAAGAAAGTTTCAAAAGCTGTTGAAATCACTGAAAAGACAAGCAACGCTTACCTCCGGTTTGCGCATTCTGGTCGTGGACGATCATGATGAGGCGCACCGATTGATAGAGATAATTCTGCCGGGATGCGGATTTGATGCAGGAGGTAATGGAATGAGGGAACCGCAATTTGAAGCGCCATATCGCCGGTTGGCTGAACAAGAGCGCGAACTCGCCGCCCTGCGGCTCGAGCTTGCCGCACAGGCCGCCGGCAATGCCAACCGCTGGGCCGACCGCCAGCGCGCGGACGCCGAAAGGGAAGACCTGCTCGCGCGCGCGCGACGTTCCTGTGAGCAGGCCGAAGCCGTCAGCCGTTCCAAAGACGATTTCATCGCGCTCATCTCGCACGAACTCCGCGCGCCGCTTAATGCCATGCTCGGCTGGGCGCATGTGCTCAAAGACGGCAAGGCTGACGCGGCGACTCAGGCGCACGCCGTCGAGGTCATTGAACGCAGCGCCCGCACCCAGCAAAAATTGATCGAAGACCTGCTCGACACCGCGCGTATCACCAGCGGAAAACTGCGGCTGGTGACCGGCCCGGTTGATCTGGCGCAAGTCGTCAAAGCGGCTGCCGACACAGTGCGTCCGGCGGCTGACGCGAAAGAGATCGAATTGGATATCGAGCTGCGCGGCGGCAGCCATATCATCACGGGCGATCCCGACCGTTTGCAGCAGGCGCTCTGGAACCTGCTCTCGAACGCCGTCAAATTCACGCCCAACGGAGGTCGGGTTACGTTGCGCCTTGAACGGGCCGCACCGTATGTTCGCCTGACCGTTGCCGACACCGGCATAGGCATCAGTCCCGCTATCCTGCCTTACGTCTTTCACCGGTTTTATCAAGCTGATGCTTCTATCACGCGGCGTCATGGGGGACTGGGCCTGGGGCTTTCGCTCGTGCGCCATCTGGTCGAATTGCACGGCGGTTCGGTTGAAGCGGAAAGCGCGGGCGAGGGGCAGGGCGCAACCTTCCGGGTCAATTTGCCGGTGCGCGCGTTGCGTCATCACAAGGTCGAGGAGAAAGGAGAAATTGACATGGAACAGGATGAACATTTAGAGCTAGGGCTAACCCAAAACGGCCAGTTGAACACGTCCCCCGGCAGGCTTGCCGGATTGTGGGCGCTGGTCGTGGACGACGAGGCGGATGCGCGCGACCTGGTTGCTACGCTGTTAAACCAGTGCGGCGCGCGTGTGACGACGGCGGCGTCTGCGGCTGAGGCTTTCGCGCTTTTGCGTGAAGGCGAAGCGGGGGGGCGTCCTGATGTGCTGGTTTCCGACATAGGGATGCCCGATGAAGACGGCTATCAATTGCTGCGCCGCGTCCGCGCGCTCGGGCGGGACCAGGGCGGTTCGATCCCCGCCATCGCGCTCACGGCCTTTGGGCGCGCGCGCGACCGCATCAAGGCGCTTTCGGCAGGCTTTCAGACTCACATCCCTAAACCGGTCGAACCCGAAGAGTTGATGATGGTGATTGCCGGGTTGACCGGGCACGCGCAGAATGCAGCATTATGGACAAAGCAAAAATCCTGATTATTGATGACGACCCGACGATGTTGGACCTGGCCGGTTATCAACTGCGGCAGCGCGGCTACGAAGTGGCGACGGCGGAAACCGGCGAGGCCGCGTTGCGGTTGAGCGGAGCAGGACGCTACGAACTGGCGCTGACCGACCTACACTTGCCCGACATTGATGGCATCGAATTGGTGAAACGGCTGAAAGAAGCCGCGCCGGCGATGGAGATCATTATGATCACCGGCTACAGCTCAGTCACCGACGCCATTGAGGCAATCAAGGCGGGCGCATTCTATTTCATCGAGAAGCCCGTCGAATTCGAAGGCTTGTTCGTGCTGATCGAAAAGGCGCTAGAACGCGGCAGGCAAAACGAAGAAATCAGGCTGTTGCGCGGTCGGTTGAGCGCGCTCGATTCTTATTACAACATCATCGGCAGCAGCAAGCCGATGCAGAAAATTTACGAGATCATTGATGGCGTCGCCGAATCCGACGCCAACATTATGATCACAGGCGAATCCGGCACAGGCAAGGAATTGATCGCCAACGCCATCCATTACCGCAGCCTGCGCGCCAAGAAACCCATAGTCCAAATCAACTGTTCGGCGTTACCAAAAGAGTTGTTCGAATCGGAACTCTTCGGTCACACCAAAGGCGCGTTCACCGGCGCGGTATCAGAAAAGGCTGGCTTGATTGGCCGCGCCGCTGGCGGCAGCCTGATGCTTGACGAGATCGGAGAGATGCCGCTTGAATTGCAACCCAAGTTGCTCCGCGTTTTGCAGGAGCGCGTCTATTATCCCGTGGGTAGCGAGAAAGCGAACGCCGCCGATTTCCGGCTGATCTCCGCCACCAACCGCGATCCGCTCGCAGCCGTGCGCGGCGGACAGTTACGCGAAGACCTTTATTACCGCATCAACACGATCGAGATTCATGTGCCGCCCTTGCGCGAACGCGCCGAAGACGTCCAGCATCTGGCCGAACACTTTCTGCGGCTTTACGCCGAAAAATACCGACGGCCCGTTCAGATGATCTCTCAACTGGCTTACGAACACCTGTTTTCTTATCACTGGCCGGGCAACGTGCGTGAATTGCAGAACGTGATGGAACGCGCTGTGCTGCTTTGCAAAGGCGACATCATCGAAATGGACGCGCTCCTTACCAGCCAACCCACTCTCAAAAGCCAGGCTGCCATTGCGCCATTGGAGTCCGCGCCAGCCCCACAACCCGCTAACCAGGCCAATGTGCATGCCACCGATCCCGCGCAGCCCACACTTCCTAAGCTACCGACACTAGAGAATCTAGCGCGGCTGATCATCAATCAACTGCCCGAAAAGAATAATGGTAAAATGCGCGCGGACCTGATTTCCCAA
>JANOWX010001028.1:0-1561 GCA_031418175.1 Acidobacteriota bacterium
TCGGGCGAATAAACAACTTGCCGGACGCGCGCTTTGTGCCGACCGAGCGAGCCTAGCGGACGCAGCGGCTCTGTTTGCCACAACTCCACTTTGCCGGAGAGATAGCCGGTAACGAGGTGTTGGCCGTCAGGCGCAAGGCTAACCGCATCTCCGTCCACTTCTACGGCGTGAGAAGCGAGCAAGCGCCAACTTCCTGTTTCCCACACGCTGACGTAGCCCATGCCTATCGTCGCCATGCGTTTGCCGTCGGCAAAGAAAGAGATCGTACCGCCAAAAGCTGTATCCTTTCGTTCGAGGCTAACCACAGGCGCGCCGGTTGCGCTGTCAAGCACGGACACCGTAATAACCAGTAATGACAAAGCCGCCAGCGCGCTCGCCTTCAACCAACGGCGCAGATTGTTGCTGCGCAATCGCTCTTGCACGCGCCGCAAATCGGCGAGCAAAGCGGCGGCTGATTCGTAGCGTTCTTCGCGTTGCGGTTTGAGCGCCTTGCGAATAATCGCGGCCAAATCAGAGGGCGTGCCATTCAAAACGTTGGCGAGTAGCGGCAGTCCGGCTTCATCGCGCGGCACACGCTGCCCCGTCAGCATTTCGTAAAGCACCAGCCCCACGGCGTAAACATGCGTGCGCGCGTCAACCGGCTACCCGCTGGCTTGTTCGGGCGACATATAGCTGGCTGTGCCTACGATCATTCCGGTGAAGTCAGCGAGGGGGCGACGGGCGACGAAACCATCTCTTCCTCTCCCCGTCGCTCTGTCGCCGCGTCTCCCACTCCCAATTTGGCGATGCCGAAATCGAGTACTTTCACCAAACCGCCGTCGTCACGAATCATCACGTTTTCGGGCTTGATGTCGCGGTGAATGATGCCCGCCGCGTGCGCGGCTTGTAAGGCGTCAGCCACTTGCGCGCCAATCGCCACGGCCTGCTGCCACGGCAGCGCGCCCGCTTGCAGCCGTTCGCGCAGCGTCACGCCCGTGACGTATTCCATCACGATAAAAGGCAAACCCGCGCTTTGCCCCGTCGCGTGAATCGTGACGATGTTCGGATGATTGAGCGCCGACGCCGCCTGCGCCTCGCGTTCAAACCGGCCCACCCACGCGGCGTTTTGCGCGAACAGCGCCGGCAACACTTTGACCGCGACCCGCCGCCGGTTCAGCCGCAAGTCTTCGGCCAGGTAGACCTGCCCCATCCCGCCACGCCCCAATTCGCGCACGATGAAGTAGTTGTCGAAGGTTTCTCCCACCCGCACTGGGCCCATCCGCCTCGGCCAGCACGCGCGCCAATTTGTGGGCCGCCGAAGTTTCCAACAGCCGGTCACCGGTTTGATGGCAGGCCAGCAGCGATTCGACCTCGCGCCGCAATTCGGCATCGCCCGCACAGGCAGCTTCCAGAAAGGCCGCGCGTTCTTCCGGCGGCAAGCGGCTGGCTTCGGCAAAGAGCCGTTCGATCCGGGCATTGCGATCTTTGTTGTTGTTCATCGGGTGTTCCTTTCGACGCGCAGCGTCTTTGGAGTGCGCGCGGCACGGGCCGCCGCTTTGGTATGCCCTTCGTGTTCGAGCGA
>JANOWX010001029.1:0-5365 GCA_031418175.1 Acidobacteriota bacterium
TGGATGCGCTGGCTGAGTTGGAGGCGCTGAATTCATTGGCTGGGTACGCTTATGAACATCCGGGCGATCCGTTCCCGGAGTTGCCCGAATTAGATGCTGGCGAGCGTTGTTATGAAGGTGAACAGCTTGGGCATCCGCTGATTCCAGCGGCGCGCTGCATTCGCAACGATGTGCAATTGGACGCTGAGCATCAACTGCTGCTCATCAGCGGTTCGAATATGTCGGGCAAAAGCACGCTGATGCGCACGGTCGGTGTCAACGTCGTGCTGGCCTTGGCGGGCGCTCCGGTGCGCGCGCAACGCCTGCGGTTGGCACGGCTAAACGTGGGCGCTTCGATTCATATTCTGGATTCGCTGCAAGCGGGGGCATCGCGCTTTTACGCCGAGATCACGCGCTTGCGGCAGATATTCGAATTGACCAAGGATGAATTGCCCTTGCTGTTTTTGCTGGATGAAATCCTGAGCGGCACCAATTCGCACGACCGCGCGATTGGCGCGAGCGCCGTCGTCAAGGGCTTGGTCGCACGCGGCGCGCTGGGGTTGGTGACGACGCACGATCTGGCGTTGACGCGCATGGCCGATGAATTGAACGGCCACGCATGCAACGTGCATTTTCAGGATGAGTTGAAAGACGGGCAGATGTATTTCGATTACCGCATACACGCGGGCGTCGTTGAGCGGAGCAATGCGTTGGAGTTGATGCGCGCGGTGGGCTTGGAGGTTTGATCACTTCTGCCACTTCACTTCCAGCACAGCCCGATCCCGCGTGTTGAAAAAGCCGAAGATGTTATTGCGCTTGCCCCCAAAAAAATCCGCGCCCAGGCCCACGCTCCAATCATCGCCAAAGCTGCGCGTGACGCGCGGACGAATCAAATACTGCCGTTGATTCAAACCCGTCAGCACAAACAACTCCGGCTTGAACTTTTCGCGGAAGAAGTTGGTGCGCACAAAGAACGACGTCAGATGGTTGTAGCGCGGAAAGAGCAAGCCTTGCTGCGGCGCGGAAACAAACGACAGAAAGTATTGCCCGCTCAACCACACCCATTCGCGCGGCGAATAGTCCAGCCCGACGACGCTGGAAAACTGTCCGGCCTGGCCAAAGCCATCGCGCAACGGCTGCTGGTTCACGGCAACCGAACGCTGGCGATTCCAGCCCGCTTCCAAGCGCAACACCACCGGGCCGAAGTTGTTCGCGCCCGTCACGCCAAAGACTTCCTTGCGGTCATAACGCGGTTTGAAAACGACCGTTGGCAACGTTGCACCAGGTTGCGGTTCGAGACCGCCGATGTAATTGGTCGGCGCGTCTTCCCAGCCGTAAAAGTAATTGGCCGTCCAATCCCACGACTTGATGGCGCGGCTGAAGCGCGCGCCGAATTGCGAGGCGCGCAATTGATACGCCGGCCGTGCGGTCTTTTCGGCGCGCAACGTCAATTGCGCAAGCGGTGAATCTCGCAAAGCCGTCTTGATCAAACCCAGCCCAAAACTCTGCCCCGCGCCGAACTCGTTGCCCTCGACCGGCAAACGGCCCGGCGCGAAGTAAGGAACCCAGAGCAATTGCAACGAGCCTTTCGCCACGGGCACATCCGCGCGCGCCAGCCACAACGGACGGCGCGAATCCAGAAAGTCTTCGAGAATAAACTCGCGGTAATCGAGCGGGTTGATAACGTCCAGCAAGCGCAAACCATCGGCCTGCCCCCAGACCACCTGTTGCAAGCCGAGCTTGAGATCAACCTTGCCTGCCTTGCCTTCGACCACGGCTTGGCGCGGATCGAGCCACAAGCGATTCGGATAGCCCAGCCGATTGACGGGGTCGTAATGCGCGCGCGCCGCCAGCGTCAGCCGCCAGGCCTCGCTGATTTTGTAGACGCCTTGCGCGTCCAATTGCGTGCGCGACATCTGCCATTGATGCGGCGCGTTCAGCTTGAAACCCGTGCGATTGCGGATGGTCAGCGACCAATTCCAGTTTGAAGGTTTGGGGGTTGGCTCAGGCGTCGGCATTGGCTCTTGGGCAGAGGCCGGAAAAATCAAAAGGCAAAAGGCAAAAAGCAAAAGGCAAAAGTGCGGAACTTTATTATTTAGAAAAGAAAGTGCCGACCTTTTGATTTTTGCCTTTTGCCTTTTGCTTTTTGATTTCTTAAGCACGCGCATCAGAACACGTCTGCTTTCTCCAGCGCCTGTTGCGTGAACATCTCTTCTTTCAACCCGCTGTTGAATTTGATCTCTTCCATCACCATCACCGAACGCGTGCCATCGGCGGGCGTGCTGACTTCGACCTGTTTGGCAACCCAGATGCCGCTGATCTTTTCCAGTTGGCTGGCCTTCAGAACGCGCACGCGCTGCCCGGCCTTGTCATACATCTCGGCCAGCACGGTGTAGGGCACATCCACCGGCACCCACAGATAAACGTAGCTGTATTGCGAACGATCCGCCGCCACCGGGCTCGCTTCGATCTTGTGGCACTTGCGGCCTTCGATGACTTCGCCCTCGCCGATGATTTTGTAGCTGTAATCATCGAGCACGCGCTCGGCCATATCTTCGTTGGTGAAATCGGTGCCGAGGAATTTGCGCCCGCGTTCTTGCGGCGCGATGCGGCGCGTGCGTTGAATGGCCGGCGTGTAAAGCCATTGCCGGTCACCGACGCCGGTCTGGTTGTAAGTCAACAAACCCACGCAGCGCACTTCCACCGGATCGGTGAAACGCGCCAGCGTCTTGCTGTTGCCCAGTGTGCCGAGTTTGCGCAGCGAGAATTTTTTGCTGCGCAGCGTGCCTTTCTTGTCGTAGACGTCGAGACGCGCGCGCCAATAACTGTCGCGGCTGTTGTCTTGTTTGTAGACCGTGTCCAACAACTGGCGGGCGTCGGGGGCGGCCAGGGTCAGGAGCGGCATTACAAGCTGAAGCACGCACATCCAGCAAACAAATCTTTTGTGGGTCATTTGTAACTTACCAATCATTCGATTCCTCTTCATCGCTCAACAGTTTCAGGTATAGCCTGGCTAACGCTTCGACCTGACGTTGTAAATGCAAATTGCGTTCAAGCTGAGCCAGGGCGAAGTTTTGCAAGCGCGCAAAATTGTGCGCCAACTCTTCGTACCGCAGGGCCTGTTGCTGTGTCTCCGCTTCGGCCAGCTTGCGAGAACGGTGTTCGATCAAACCTTGCCGGTTCAAATGCAACCGTTGCAGGGTAAACGCGCCGGTCGGTGTCAGCGGCGTGAGCCTGCCGTCGTTGCGTAAGCTGAAATGGCTGGCGGGAGCTTCGGTGCGGGGATTCCAAAGCATCAAGGCCTCCGGCTCGGTTGGCCAGCAAGCACTTTTGTGCTCATTGCAACGGTGGCAGCAGTAAATCAGATTGGCGAGACTATCGCTGCCGCCTTTCGCTTTAGGCTGGAAATGGTCAATGGTCAATTCGCCGCCTACATCCGTTTCGCTCACGCCGCAAAACTCGCAGCAAAAGTTGGCGCGCTGACGCACTTGTTGTCGCACCTCGGCACTGATTGGCATGGGTGTCTTTCACGCGACTTGCGCGCTGCGACGCTGCGCCAGATTGCGCCGCAACTCGCTCAGTTCCTGCCGCAACTGCGCATTTTCTATTTCCAAGACCCGAATCTTTTCGGTCACTACGGCAATTTGATCGAGTTGTTCCAGAATGCCGCGCTCGATTGCTGCCGAATCAAACCTTGGTTTCCAATTTGCGCGCAACAGCTCCGCCTCGGCCTGGTCATGAAAATCGTACCACGCTTGCAGTTGCGCCTGTTCTTCGACCGTCAACGTCTGCCCGCGCGTTGCGCGGTCGTGCAATTGCTGTCCTAACTGATTGTCAATTTCCATCTTTCACGCTCCTTTCAGAATTGGCCGCGTCATTTTACGCCTGCCGCCTTGAACCGCAACGCAAGCTTACGCTGATCGTTCGTACACATCCAACTCGCTAATCAATCCTGCCGCGTTATTCATAGCCAATCGCTTCGATCACTTTCAATTGCATCGTGCGCCGCGCCGGCCACCACGCCGCCGCCAACGCGATCACCACGATGATCGGCAACGACAGCAGGATCAATTTCACCGGCACGATAAACGGCACGCTGTAACCGCCGATCATCGCCGAGGCCGTGCGCACCAGAAAATAGGTATTGCACATCCCCGCCAACACGCCCGTCGCCAGCCCGATCAACGCGAGCACGACGGCTTCCAGCAAAATCAGCTTGCGAATCTGGCGGCGCTCGCCGCCCAGCGCGCGCAACACGCCGAGTTCGCGCTTGCGTTCGGCGGTCGAGATGACCAGCGCGTTGACGATGCCCACCGCCGCCGTGAAGATCGCCACCAGCATCTGCATATAGGTCATCACGAAAAACCCGTCGAGCAATTTCATGATGTTCGCGCGCCATTCCTCCTGCGTGTAAATGAAGGCGCGCTGTTCGCCTTTAATGGCGCGCGTCAGTTGTTGTTTGAAGGCGGCGCGCTCAACGCCCGGCAGCAAGTTGATGTCAATGATGTCAATCGCGGCGTCGTTCCAGTAGCGTTTATAAAGCGCACGCTCCATAAACAGCGTGCCTTTCTCGGACGAATAATCTTCGATGATGCCGACAATCGGGCGTTCAAACGGTTCGGTCGGCGTCGCCAGTTTGATCGTGTCGCCGACGGTCAGGCCGTAGCGATTGCAGAAATTGCGCGCCGCGATCACGCCCGCGCCGCTCGTAACCAGTCGTTGCGCGGTGCGCGCGTCCGCGCCTTCAACCTCCAACGTCGCGCGCGCAAACCAGCCGTCGAATTCCAGCGCCACAATCGCCACCGAATCCTGCGCGTAAGGCACAAAGGTGAACCGGATATTCTCCAAGCGCTTCACGCCCGGCAGCGCGCCGATCTTCTCACTCAAGGCTTCGTTGAAATGCCAGGTCTTTGAGCGGGCACCCTCGGTCGTCGTCACAAA
Organism: Acidobacteriota bacterium; assembly: GCA_031418175.1. Taxonomy (GTDB): domain Bacteria; phylum Acidobacteriota; class Blastocatellia; order RBC074; family RBC074; genus JACPYM01. The sequence continues at coordinate 4,921 of JANOWX010001029.1, forward strand.
CAGATCGGAGTTGATGGATTGCCGCATCCAGCGATCCACCACTTGCTTGAAGCTTTGCACATACGCGCCCGTCGCAAAGACGAACATCAGCCCGATCATCAACGCGCCCACCGTCGTCGAAGTCCGGCGCGGCGCCTGAATCAGCGCATCCACCGCCAGCACGCCCTCCGAGCCAAACAGCCTGTCCATCACCGGGCGCAACGCGCGCGCCGCCCATTCCGACAGCTTCGGCAACAGCGCAATCATGCCGAGGATGATCAAGATGGCGTAGTTGAATTGCACGTAAAGCCCAGCCCGCAACGGCGAAAAGCGCACCAGCAACAAGCCCGTCACCACCAACGCCACGCCCAGCAACACGCGCGTCCGTCCCAACACCGCTTCGCGTTGCCGCGTCTCGATGTTGTGCAAGGCCGCCGCCGGATTGAGCAACGAAGCCGCGCGCGCG